>CAYUZD010000056.1:0-13609 GCA_964449475.1 uncultured Nitrospirales bacterium | reverse complement strand
CGGGCGTCGTGTCCAAGGTCATCAAGTAACCCAACACCGCGGCACGGCCGCGTGGAGAAGACAACGCAATGGCAGCCACGAGCAATCGAATCCGCATCAAGTTGCGGGCCTACGATCACCGCCTGCTCGATCAATCGACGCAGGAGATCGTGCAGGCGGCGCAACGGACGGGCGCGGGCGTGATCGGACCGATTCCGCTGCCGCAGCACATCCGGAAGATCACGGTGAACCGATCGCCGCACGTGGACAAGAAGTCGCGAGAACAGTTCGAAATGCGGACGCACAAGCGCCTGCTGGACATACAGAACCCGACCGCGCAGACGGTGGACGCGCTGATGAAGCTCGATCTGCCGGCCGGGGTCGACGTTGAAATCAAGCAAAAGTAACCGGAACTCGTTTGAGACAGCACGATGGTTGACGGACTGATAGGCAAAAAACTGGGTATGACCCGTCTGTTCACGGACGACGGCCGCTGGATCGATGTGACGGTCCTCGAGGCGGGCCCGTGCACCGTGGTCCAGCGCAAGACGAAGGACCGCGACGGCTACGACGCCGTGCAGCTCGGATTTGGCGAGGCCAAGGAGGCGCGGTGCAACAAGCCGCTCCGGGGCCACTTCACCAAGGCGGGCGTGACGCCGAAGAAGGCGCTGCAGGAGATGCGCGTGGCACAGGACGCCGCGCTCAATCCCGGCGACCAGATCAAGGCGGACATCTTCGCGACCGGCGAACGCGTGGACGTGTCGGGCGTCAGCAAGGGCAAGGGCTACCAGGGCGTGGTGAAACGTCACCACTTCGCGGGCGGCCCGGGCGCGCACGGCTCGACGTTCCACCGGCGCGCGGGCTCGATCGGCCAGCGCCAGACGCCGGCCCGCGTGTACCCAGGCAAGCGCATGCCGGGCCACATGGGCGACCGCAAGGTAACGGTGCAGAACCTCGAAGTGATTAATGTGGACGCGGAACGGAACCTGGTGCTGGTGCGCGGCTGCGTGCCGGGCGCGAACGGCACGCTGGTGACCGTGCGCAAGAGCGTGAAGAGGAAGGCGTAACGATGGCGTCCGCACCCTCATACAAGTCCGACGGCAGCGAAGGCCCGAAGGTGAAACTCAGCGCGGCGGTGTTCGACGTGGAGCCGAACACAGGCCTCGTGCACCAGATTGCGGTGTCGATGCTGCAGAACAAGCGCATGGGCAACCACGAGACAAAGACCCGCGGCGAAGTCAGCGGCGGCGGCAAGAAACCGTATGCGCAGAAGGGCACGGGCAACGCGCGCCACGGCAGTTCGCGCGAACCGTTGATGCGCGGCGGCGGCACGGTGTGGGGCCCGCACAAGCGCAGCTACCGGCAGGGCGTGCCGGTGCGGATGAAGCGCAAGGCGCTGTGCTGCGTGCTCACCGACCGTGTGCGCAACGACGCGCTGTGCGTCGTGGACGGGTTCGGCAAGGGCGCCGCACCGAAGACGAAACCGGTAGCGGACATCGTGGCGAAGATTAACCCGGAGGGCCGCAAGGCGCTGATCGTGTCGGCCGAGCACAACCCGGCGCTCCTGGCGTCGGCGCGCAACCTCGACCGCGTGTCGGTGACGACGGCGGCGGACCTGAACGTGCTGGACGTGCTGAACGCGCGGCGCGTGATCGTGATGAAGGACGCGCTGCCGCGTCTCGAGGAGCGGCTCGCATGAAGTCGACGCATCCGTACCACGTGATCAAGGGGCCGGTCCTCTCCGAGGAATCGACCATCCAGACGAGTGCGCACAACAAGTACGTATTTCGCGTGGATCCGCGCGCGAACAAGAATCAGATCAAGACGGCCGTCGAACAGCAATGGCCGGACGTGCGTGTTACGGCGGTGAACACGATGAACTACGCCGGCAAGAAACGCCGGCGGGCCGGCACGCCGGGCGAGACCGCCGCATGGAAGAAGGCGATTGTGACGCTGCGTCCGGACGACAAGATCGAACTGATTTGAGAGTGACGGGAGCAAAACCGTGGCAATGAAACGATTCAAACCGACGTCGGCGAGCCGCCGGACGATCACGGTCGAGGATTTCTCGGACCTGGCGAAGAAGCGCCCCGAGAAGCGCCTGACCGAGTCGCTGCACGAACGCGCGGGCCGGAACAACCTGGGCCGCATCACGGTGCGGCGCCGGGGCGGCGGGCACAAGCGGCTCTACCGCAAGATCGATTTCCGGCGGGACAAGGACGGCGTGCCGGGCGTGGTGACCGCGCTTGAGTACGACCCGAACCGCACGGCGCGCATCGCGCTGGTGACGTACGCGGACGGCGAGAAGCGCTACATCCTCGCGCCGAAACAGCTCGCGGTGGGCGCGACGGTGCTGAGCGGGCCGGAGGCGCAGTTCGAGGTCGGCCATTGCATGAAGCTCGACAACGTGCCGGTGGGCACGATGGTGCACAACGTGGAACTGAAGCCGGGCCGCGGCGGGCAGATGAGCCGGTCGGCCGGGAACGGTTGCCAGGTGCTGGGCAAGGAAGGCCAGTTCGTGGCGCTGCGGCTGCCGTCGGGCGAGATGCGCCGCGTGTTGCGCGAATGCCGCGCGACGATCGGCGAAGTCGGCAACGAAGACCACATCAACATGTCAATCGGCAAGGCGGGGCGCGCGCGCTGGCTGGGCCGGCGGCCCAAGGTGCGCGGTGTCGCGATGAACCCGGTTGACCACCCGCACGGCGGCGGCGAAGGCCGCACCTCGGGCGGGCGCCACCCGGTGACCCCGTGGGGCGTGAAGACCAAGGGCCACAAGACCCGCAAACGCAAGAACCAGACGGACCAGTTCATCATCCGGCGGCGCCGGGCGAAGTAGAGACGGTACAGGAGACAACACGTGTCGCGATCAGTGAAAAAGGGACCTTGGGTCGACGAACACCTGGCGAGAAAGGTGGAGCGGGCGCTCGCGACGGGCGACCGCAAGGCGATTCGCACCTGGTCGCGCCGTTCGATGGTGCTGCCGGAGATGGTGGGCGCGACGCTCGCGGTGCACAACGGCCGCGCGTTCGTGCCGGTGTTCGTGACGGAGAACATGGTCGGGCACAAGCTTGGCGAGTTCGCGCCGACGCGCACGTTCAAGGTCCACCCCGGCATCAAGGCCGCGGTGACGACCCAGAAGACCTGAGGAGTGTGATCGATGCCCGAGGCTAAAGCGTCCGCGATGAATGTCGGGATCCCGCCGCGCAAAACGCGGCTGGTGGCCGACATGATTCGCGGCAAGAAAGTGAGCGAGGCGCGCGCGATCCTGCAGTTCGCGCGGCAGGCCTCCGCGCCGATCATCAAGAAGGTACTGGAATCGGCCGTGGCGAACGCGGAAAACCGCGCGGCGGAAAAGCGCGAACGCATCGACACGGACGGAATGATTGTGAAACGGATTGAAGTCGGCCCGGGCCGCACGTTGAAGCGGTTCCAGCCGGCGAGCCGGGGACGGGCGCTGCCGATACGCAAGCGGCACTGTCATATCCGGCTCGAAATCGGCGACAAGTAAAAGGAGAAACACGTGGGCCAGAAAGTCCATCCCATCGGGTTCCGGACGGGCGTGATCCGCACGTGGAGCTCGTTGTGGTACGCGGGCAAGAACTACGCCGAGCTGCTGCACGAGGACCTCAAGCTGCGCGACTACATCAAGAAGCGGCTGTACAGCACGCAGGTCGCGCGGATCGACATCGAGCGCGCGGGCAAAAAGGCGAAGGTGCACATCTACACCGCGCGCCCGGGCCTGGTCATCGGCCAGCGCGGTGCGGAAGTGGACAAGCTGCGGTCCGAGCTGGAGTTGCTGACGGGCCGGGAACTGTTGATCAACATCCACGAGGTGCTGACGCCGGAACTGAACGCGCAGCTCGTCGCGGAGAACATCGCGTCGCAGTTGGAACGCCGCATCGCATTCCGCCGGGCGATGAAGAAGGCCGCGCAGAACGCGATTCGCCTGGGCGCGCAAGGCGTGCGCCTGCGCGTGTCGGGCCGGCTGAACGGCGCGGAAATCGCGCGCACGGAACAGACCCGCGAAGGAAGCGTCCCGCTGCACACGCTGCGCGCGGACGTGGACTACGGCTACGCGATTGGATACACGACCTACGGCACGATCGGCGTGAAGTGCTGGCTCTACCACGGCGAACTCGCCCCGGGCGAGATGGTCTCGGGCCTGAGCGGCGACGCGGAGAATGCGACACGGCGCCGCCGCGGCGGCGCGGGTGCCGGCGCGGGCTCGGGCCGGGAACGGAGCAGTTAAGCCATGTTGATGCCGAAACGGGCCAAGTACCGCAAGGTCCAGCGCGGCCGCCGCAGCGGATTCACGAAGGGCGGGGCCAAGGTGGACTTCGGCGAGTACGGCGTGAAGGCGCTCGAGACGGGCTGGATGACCTCGCGGCAGATCGAGGCGGCGCGTATCGCGCTGACCCGCACGGTCAAGCGCGGCGGCAAGATCTGGATCCGGGTGTTCCCGGACAAGCCGATCACGAAGAAGCCCGCCGAAGTGCGAATGGGTAAGGGCAAAGGCGCGCCGGAGATGTGGGTCGCGGTGGTGAAACGCGGGCGCGTGCTGTTCGAGCTCGAGGGCGTGGACGAGACGCTGGCGCGGGAAGCCGCGCGGCTCGCGGGGCACAAGCTCCCGCTCAAGACGAAGTTTGTGAAACGCGGCGAATGACGGAGACGGATGCCGTGAAACCGAGCCAGTTACGAGACAAGACCGACGACGAACTGCGGCAGATCGCCGTGGAGCGCACGGACGATCTGATGCATTTTCGGTTGCAGCAGGCGACGGGCGTGGTGGACAACGTGAAGCTCGCGCGCACCGCGCGGCGGGACATCGCGCGGATCAAGACGATCCTGGGCGAACGCAAGCGCGCGGCCTCGGCCGGCACAGGAGCGGCGGATTGAGTATGACGGAACGGGGACATCGCAAGGAGCGCACCGGTCTGGTGGTGAGCAACAAGATGAAGAACACCATCACCGTGACCGTGGAACGGAGTCTTCAGCACCCCTTGTACAAGAAGGTGATGAAGCGGACGAAGAAGTACCACGCCGACGATCCGCAGAACCAGTGCCAGATCGGCGACCTGGTCCGCATCCGCGAGACCAAGCCAATCAGCAAGACCAAGCGCTGGAAACTGGTCGAGATCGTCAAGCGGGCGGATTAACCGGGGCCCGCGGGCCGACAGAAGGACAGGCGGCAAGATGATACAGCTGATGACGAACCTCGAAGTCGCGGACAACTCCGGCGCGCGCCGGATCCGCGTCTGCCAGGTGATGGGCGGCACGAACCGGCGTTACGGCCGGCTGGGCGACATCATCACGGCCTCGGTGAAGGAAGCGATTCCGAATTCGCCGGTGAAAAAGGGAGAAGTGGTGAAGGCCGTCATCGTGCGCATGCGGCAGGACACGCCGCGCGCGGACGGCACGGTGATCCGGTTCGATTCGAACGCGGCGGTGCTGATCAACGCGCAGAAGGAACCGCGCGGGACGCGCATCTTCGGGCCGGTGCCGCGCGAGCTGCGCGACAAAGGGTACCTGCGCATTGTGTCGCTGGCGCCGGAAGTGGTGTGAGGGACGGGACCGATGAACATTCGTAAAGGCGACGTGGTTCAGGTGATCGCGGGCGACTCGCGGTACCACGGCAAGCGCGGCAAGGTGCTTTCGGTGGATCACGACCGGAACCGCGTGACGATCGAGGGCGTGAACCTCGTGAAGAAACACATGCGGCCGTCCGCGCGCAACCAGCAGGGCGGCATCGTGGAGCGGGAAGCGCCGATCCACGCGAGCAACGTGATGCCGTGGTGCGAGACGGCGGGCAAACCCAGCCCGATCGTGCGCAAGCGGCTCAAGGACGGCAAGCGCGTGCGGGTGTACAAGGTCAACGGCGAAACGTTGAAAGAGAAAGACTAGGAGCGGACGCGGTGAAATCGAGACTGCGCGAACAATTCGAGCGGGACATCGTCCCCGCGCTGATGAAGAAATACGCCTACGGCAACGTGATGCAGGTGCCGCGGGTGGAGAAGGTCGTCGTGAACATGGGCGTGGGCGACGCGATCCAGGAGCCGCGATACCTCGAGAAGGCGATGGTGGAGCTGTCGGTCATCACCGGCCAGAAACCGGCGGTGCGGCGCGCGCGCAAGTCGATCTCGAACTTCAAGCTGCGCGAAGGGCTCAAGATCGGCGCGCAGGTGACGCTCCGCGGGGACCGGATGTACGAGTTCATGGATCGCCTGTTCAACATGGCGATGCCGCGTATCCGCGACTTCCGCGGGGTGCCGCGCAAGAGCTTTGACCAGTTCGGCAACTACACGCTGGGCCTGAAAGAGCAGACGATATTCCCCGAGCTCGACATGGACGCCATCGAGCGGGTGCGGGGCATGAACATCACCTTCGTCATCAAGAACGCGACGACGCGCGACGAAGGGTTCGACGTGTTGGACCAGTTGGGCATGCCGTTTCAGCGGCAGAACTAGCCCGTTTTGAGGAGCACATAGCGTGGCCAAGAAATCGCAACTCGCCGCCGTCAAGCGCAAGCCGAAGTTCAAGGTGCGCGCGTACACCCGGTGCCGCAAATGCGGCCGGTCCCGGGCGTACCTGCGCAAGTTCCAGCTGTGCCGGATATGTTTCCGGATGCTGGCGCTCGAGGGCAAGCTGCCCGGCGTGACGAAGTCGAGTTGGTAGGCCGGGACGCAGAGGAAACCGAACGATGTCAATGACCGATCCGATAGCCGACCTGCTGACGCGGATTCGCAACGCGTCCCAGGCGGGGTTCCCGACCGTGGCCGTGCCGGCGTCCAAGCTCAAGACCGAGATTTGCGGCGTGCTCAAGGACGAGGGTTTCATCCGCGACGTCGAGCGCGAGGAAGACGGCAAGCAGGGCGTGCTCAAGATCCAGTTGAAGTACATCGGCGAGGACCGGGAGCCGGTCATCACCGAGATCCGCCGCGTGAGCCGTCCGAGCCTGCGCGTGTACAAGGGCAAGAAGGACGCGCGGTTCGTGCGCAGCGGGCTGGGGATTTCGATCCTGACGACCTCCAAGGGCGTCATGACCGACCGCCGCGCGCGCAAGGAAAACGTGGGCGGCGAGATTTTGTGCGAGGTTTGGTAGGCCCAGAACCAACGAGAACGCAAGGGAATCTGAAATGTCGCGTATAGGCAGAGCGCCGGTCGCCATCCCCAGCGGGGTGAAGGTGGACGTCACCGGCAACGTCATCAAAGTCACCGGGCCGAAAGGCACGCTGGAGCAGGGTTTCGATCCGTCGATGAAGGTCGCCGTCGCGGACGGGAAGTTCACCGTGAGCCGGCCGAACGACAAGCCGGCAACCCGGGCGATGCACGGGCTCGTGCGCGCGCTCGTGCGGAACATGGTCCTCGGCGTGACGCAGGGTTTCGAGAAGACGCTCGAAATCCAGGGTGTCGGGTACCGCGCGGCGATGGAGGGCAAGAGCCTGACGTTGTCGCTGGGGTACAGCCACCCGGTGAAGATTGCGCCGCCCAAGGGCATCGTGTTCGCCGTGGACGGCACGACAACAATCAAGGTGACCGGGATCGATAAGCAGCAAGTGGGCCAGGCGGCCGCGGACGTGCGCGCCTGGAAGAAGCCCGAGCCGTACAAGGGCAAGGGCATCCGGTACAAGGGCGAATACGTCCGCCGCAAGGTCGGCAAGGCCGGCACGAAATAACGCGGCGGCTGGAGCAAAACGATGGGCAGACAGCATCACAAACTGGTCGCGCTGGATCGCCGGCGCAAGCGCGTGCGCAAGGACATCTCGGGCACGGCGGACTATCCGCGGCTGAGCGTGCGGCGCTCGCTCAAGCACATCTACGCGCAACTGATCGACGACACGACCGGGCGTACGCTCGTCTCGGCGTCATCCGTCGCGCTCAAGATCGGCGGCGGCAACGTCGCGTCGGCCAAAGCCGTGGGCAAGAGCCTGGCCGAGGCCGCGTTGAAGAACGACATCAAGGCCGTTCGGTTCGACCGGAACGGGCGGTTGTACCACGGCCGGCTCAAAGCGCTCGCGGACGCGGCGCGTGAAGCGGGCCTGAGGATTTAACGGCGGACCCCCGCCATCGGGAGAGCGGAACGTTGGCTAAGGCAGCAGCGACAGGCGAATCGGGCGAACGGAGCGAGCGCAGCGACCGCGGAGAACGCGGCGGCCGCGGGCGCGGCGAACGCCGCTCGCGTGAACCGCGCGAGGCGCGCGAGTCCGAGTTTATCGAGGACGTCGTGAAGATTTACCGCGTCGCCAAGGTGGTCAAGGGCGGGCGGCGGTTCCGCTTCAGCGCGCTCGCGGTGGTCGGCGACGGCAAGGGCCGGGTCGGCGCGGCGATGGGCAAGGCGAACGAAGTGCCGGACGCGATCCGCAAGGCGCTCGATCGCGCCAAGCGCAACATGATCGAAGTGCCGATCGTGAGCACGACGGTGCCGCACGACGTCGTCGGCCGGTCGGATTCCGCGCGCGTGCTGCTCAAGCCGGCGGCGTTGGGTACCGGCGTGGTCGCGGGCGGCCCGGTGCGGTCCGTGCTTGAGGCGGCGGGCTACAAGAACATCCTGACCAAGTGTCTGGGGTCGAGCAACGCGACGAACGTCGTGTGGGCGACGCTGGACGGTCTGCAACACCTGCGCCGGGCCGAGGAAGTGGCCGCGATGCGCGGGCTGGAACTGTCACGGGTATTGATGTAAGCGACGATTGGGGAAACTTGAGACCATGTTGGAACTAAGCAACCTCAGCCCGGCGCCCGGCGCGCGCAAGCGGCGCAAGCGCATCGGCCGCGGGCCGAGCTCGGGCCACGGCAAGACGTCGGGCAAGGGCCACAAGGGCCAGAACGCGCGGTCGAAGTTCTCGCGCCGGCTCGGATTCGAAGGCGGCCAGACGCCGCTGACGCGGCGCCTGCCCAAGCGCGGGTTCCACCACGAGTCGCGGTATGACTTGGCCGAAGTGAATCTCGACATCCTGGAGAAGCATTTCGATTCCGGCGCGGAAGTGAGCGCGGACGCGCTGGTCGCGAAGAAACTGATCGGCGCGAGCAAGGGCGGCGTGAAGGTTCTCGGCCGCGGCGACGTGACGAAGAAATTCGCGCTCAAGGTGACCGCGATCAGCGAGGGCGCGCGCGCCAAGATCGAATCGGCGGGCGGCCGCGTCGAGTTGACCGTCCCGGCCGAGTCGCGCGCCGTGACGAACCGCACCAAAGGCAAGACCAAGGAGTCCTGATTCGTGTCGGCCCAGCCCGTAGAAGCCTTCCGGAACGCGTTCAAGATTCCGGAACTCAAGCAGCGGATCATTTTTACGCTGTTTGCGCTGATGGCGTACCGGATCGGCGCGCACGTGCCGACGCCGGGGGTGGACGGCCATGCCCTGCGGCAGCAGTTGGGCGACATGAGCGGGCTGCTGAGTTTCTACAACATGTTCTCCGGCGGCGCGTTCGCCCAGGCGACGATTTTCGCGCTGGGGATCATGCCGTACATTACCGCGTCAATCGTAATGTCACTGCTGGTGGTCGTGATTCCGCAGCTCGAGGCGCTGCAGAAACTGGGCCAGGAAGGCCAGAAGAAAATCAACGAATACACGCGGTACGGCACGATCGTGCTGTGCATCATCCAGTCGATCGCCGTCGCGAGCTGGCTCGTCGGGATCAACCGCGAGGGCACGCCGATCCTGATGTCGGCCGACCCCGGGTTCGGGTTCTACCTCATGTGCATCCTGTCGTTCACGACGGGCACGGCGTTCCTGATGTGGCTGGGCGAACAGATCAGCGAGCACGGCGTCGGCAACGGCATGTCGCTGCTGATCTTCGCGAGCATCATCTCGGGCATGCCGATGGCGTTCGCCAAGCTCATCGAACTCATCAGCACGGACCAGATCTCGTTCTTCAAGGTCGGACTGCTGATCATCGTGTTCGTGCTGATCATCGCGGGCACCATCATGGTCACCACGGGCCAGCGCCGCATTCCGGTGCAGTATCCGCGGCAGGTCAAGGGCCGCAAGGTGTACGGCGGCTCGCGGAACTACCTGCCGCTCCGGGTCAACCAGGCGGGCGTGATCCCGATCATTTTCGCGAGCTCGCTGCTGCAGATTCCACTCATGATCGGCACGAACATCAAGGCGGGCTGGTTGAACACGTTCTTCAACGAGTTTTTCGCGTTCGGCAGTTGGCCCTATATGCTCGTCGAAGGCGCGCTGATCATCCTATTCTCGTTCTTCTACACCGCGATCATCTTCAATCCGGTCGAGATGGCCGACAACATGAAGAAATACGGCGGCGTGATCATGGGCGTGCGCCCCGGCAAGGCGACGGCCGAGTACCTCAACCACGTGATGACGCGGATCACGATGGTGGGTTCGCTGTTCCTCGTCGCGGTGGCGATGCTGCCGACGATCATTTACGGCGCGCTCCAGATTTACGATTACAGCATTGTCTCGTTCTTCGGAGGGACCAGCCTGCTCATCCTCGTGGGTGTCGGGCTAGACACGGTAAAACAGATGGAACAGCACCTCATCATGCGCAACTACGAGGGTTTCGCCAAAGGGCGGCGGCTGCGCGGACGGAGGGGCTAGGCGGAGATGGCGGGCCGCGTCGTGATACTCGGCGCCCCGGGAGCCGGCAAAGGCACCCAGGCGCGGCGCATCGCGAGGAAGCGCGGCTGGCCGCACATCTCCACCGGTGACATATTTCGGTCGCACCTCGAAGAGAGGACCGCGATCGGCCAGAAAATTGAATCGTATATGCGCAACGGCAAGCTCGTGCCGGACGAACTGGCGTGCCAGATCGTCGTCGAGCGCCTGTCGAAGCCCGACTGCGCGGACGGGTACATCCTGGACGGATTTCCCCGGTCGCTGCCGCAGGCCCAGGCGCTGGATACCGTGCTCGCCGATCGCCGGGACGAACTCGACGTGGTGATCCTGCTCGACGTGGACGACGACGAAATCGTCGCGCGGTTGAGCGGCCGCCGGACGTGTCCGAACTGCGGGAAGATTTACAACCTGAAGTTCAACCCGCCGCAGAAGGACATGCAGTGCGACAAGCCGGGCTGCAACGGCGCCCAGCTGGTGCACCGCGAGGACGACCGGGAAGACACGGTGCGGAACCGCATCAACGTCTACCACGAGACGACCGAGCCGCTCATTCAGTACTATGAGAAGGAGGGCGTCCTGCGGCGGATCGACGGCGCGGGCCATTCGCTAGACAAGATTGAAGAGCGGATCGACGCGGTGCTGAACGGACGGAGCTCGCACTAGTCATGATTGCGATTCGGACCGAACGCGAGATTGGCCTGTTGCGCCAGGCGAACCGGCTGGTGGCCGAGGTACTGACGGCGCTGGCCGACCGGGTCGAACCGGGCGTGACGACGGGCGAGCTGGACGCGATTGCGGAGGACATGATCCGCGGCGCGGGCGCCGAGCCGTCGTTCCTGGGGTACCAGGGATTTCCAGCGTCGACGTGCATCTCGGTGGACGAAGTGATCGTCCACGGGATTCCCGGCAAGCGGCGGCTCAAGGAAGGCCAGATTTGCAGCATCGACGTGGGCGTCCGGTACAAGGGCTACTACGGCGATGCAGCGTTGTCCGTGGCGGTGGGCGAACTGGACGAGGAACGCCAGCGGCTCATGGAGGTGACGGACCGCGCGCTCGCGAACGGGATCGAGGCGGCGCGCGCGGGAAACTACCTCGAGGACATCTCGCGCGCGGTCGAGGAGACGGTGCGCGCCGAGGGGTTCTCGGTCGTGCGGAATTTCGTTGGGCACGGCATCGGCACCGAGATGCACGCCGAGCCGCAGATACCGAATTTCCGGACGGGCCGGCGTGGGCCGAAGCTCAAGCCGGGCATGGTGTTCGCGCTCGAGCCGATGGTGAACGCGGGCACTCACGAGGTGACCGTGATGGAGGACGGCTGGACGGCGGTGACCGCGGATGGCCGGCCGAGTGCGCATTTTGAACATAGCATCGTGATTCGGGACGGCGATGCGGAGATTTTGTCCGTCTCCCCGGCGGGAACGCGCCGGTGGGGCGAGTTGATAAAGCGATAGCGAGAACCAACCAGCCGGGCGCGCCCGGCGGCGAAGGACACGAGAGCGATGAAGGTCAGAAGTTCGGTCAAGAAGATTTGCGAGAAGTGCAAGATCATCCGGCGCCACGGGGCGGTCCGCGTGATCTGCGAGAACCCCAAACACAAGCAGCGCCAAGGCTGACCGGGAGAACACGGACCCATGGCACGAATTGTCGGCATCGACCTTCCGCGGAACAAGCGGGTCGAGGTGGGACTGCAGAGCATTTACGGCATCGGCCCGGCGCGGGCCAAGCGGCTTATGGCGCGGCTGAACCTGAAGACGTCGATGCGCGTGCACGAGCTGTCCGACGAGCAGGTGAACACGCTCTCGGCGTTGATCCAGAACGAGTACAAGGTGGAAGGCGACTTGCGCCGTGAGATTACGGGCAACATCAAGCGCCTGATGGACATTGGCAGCTACCGCGGCCTGCGCCATCGCAAGGGCTTGCCGGTGCGCGGCCAGCGCACGCACACCAACGCGCGCACCCGGAAAGGCCCTCGCAAGGGCCTGGTCGGTAAAAAGGGTTAACGGAGGAACACGCACGTGTCGATCGAGAAGCGCCCCAAACCGAAGAAAAAGCGCGTCAACCTGACGAGCACGTCGGGCCTCGCGCACATCCAGGCGACGTTCAACAACACGATCGTGTCGATCTCCGACGCGCGCGGGAACGTGATCTCGTGGTCAAGCGCGGGGCAGGTGGGGTTTGCCGGCTCGCGCAAGAGCACGGCGTACGCCGCGCAGCTCGCCGCCGAGAAGGCCGCCAAGGCCGCGCTCGACGCCGGGCTCAAGGAAGTCCGCATCCACGTGAACGGTCCGGGCTCGGGCCGGGAATCGGCCATTCGCGCGATTCAGGCGGCCGGGCTCGAGGTCTCGCTCATCAAGGACACGACCAGTATTCCGCACAACGGCTGCCGGCCGCGCAAACGGCGCCGGGTCTGACGCGTCTCGCGCCGGCCGGATTGAGAATCGAGAGGCAACCGGGTGGAAGGACAACGTAACTATGCTGGCTGAAGATTTCGTCATCCCGAAGTGGGTCAAGATCGAGTCGGACGGATCGCAGAAGTATTCGCGGTTCAACGTGGAGCCGTTCGAGCGCGGCTACGGCACGACCGTGGGCAATTCGCTGCGGCGCGTGCTGCTCGCGTCGCTGAGCGGCGCGGCGGTGACGGCGGTGCGCATCGAGGGGATCCAACACGAGTTCTCCGCGATCCCCGGCGTGGACGAGGACATGACCGACGTCATCCTCAACTTCAAGAAATGCGACCTGAGCCTGAAGGAAGGCGAGTCGCTGATCTTCTCGTATGCGTGGAAGGGCCGGGGCGATTGCACGGCCGGCGACGTGTTCAAGGGCCAGGACAAGATCGCGTGCCACAACCCCGGCCATGTCCTGTTCACGGCGACGAACGATTCCGCGTCGCTCGCGATGGAGATCAAGATTGCCAAGGGCCGTGGCTACATGACGGCCGACAAGTTCGAGCTCGAGCACGCGCCGCTCGGCACGATTTACCTCGACGCCAGCTTTTCGCCGGTGACGAAGGTGAATTTCCAGGTCGAGGACGCGCGCGTCGGCCAGACGACGGACTACGACCG
>CAYUZD010000055.1:2962-13778 GCA_964449475.1 uncultured Nitrospirales bacterium | reverse complement strand
CCAAAGGATTGCCCGTCGTGTCGGACGCGAAGTAGTGCGGTTGATCGAAAGTACCGTCGCCCAAGCCTCGCGCGATCGCGAATCCCAACACGGGGAAGTGGGCGACCGCGTCCGGCAGGCCGTCGCCCATGACGTCCGCGACCTCCGCGGTCCAGTCCTGAGTGTGCAGGAAGTAAGCGAGGAAGGCAGACTGCGTATGAATCAGTTGACCGGTACCCTCGTTGACAAATGCATGCGTGTAGAGGTAACCGATTCCGCTCGCCAACGATTCGATATCGAAACTCATGACAACGAGATCGAGGTCCCCATCGAGATCGAGATCCGCAAGATGCGGTCGCGTCGAATGATGGGGCAGCGTCAGCGTCTGGGACTTCACCAGCTTCGAATTCGACTGGCCGGAAAACACGAGCATGCGGGTGAGATTTCCCCGCGACAGTGGCGAGTGATCGGCGACCACGGCGTCGTCCCTCCCGTCCCCGTTCACGTCGCCAAATACCACGACGGCGCCCGCACCGAAGATCGACTCGATCGTGCCCGCGGCCGTCCGCACAGAGGCACCGAACGCGCGCGCGGCACCGCCAGGAATGACTGAAAACTCTGCGAACGCCGGCGGCGCCGGCCAGCTCCACGGGCCCTCGAGACTAACGAAGTCGGTGTAGCCGTCGCCGTTGATGTCCGCGACCCAGCGATGCACGTGGCTTGCACGGCCGGGAACCACGCGCAGCGGATCGAACTGCAGATTGTCCGCGCCGTAGAGAATCCCGATGGCATCGCCGGACAGGCGAAACGTCAGATCCAGAGACCCGTCTCGATCGATGTCATCGGCAAAATTGAAGATGGCTACGGGATCGGCCACCTTGAGGGGCGGAATCGCGCGCAAATCGCGCCCGCCGTAATTCCGCAGAATCGACACGTAACCTTGCATCGTGCTCGCGCCGAAGAACTCCAGCGCGCCGTCTCCGTCCAGGTCTCCCGGCGCTGCCCCGGATCCTGCGAACGCTACCGTTGTCTCGGGAGTAAAGGTGGTGTCCCCGTTTCCGAAGAAAAGGCCGATATTCCCCGCGCGCGCCGTCACGAGATCCGAGTGACCGTCCCCATCGACATCGGGGGCCGCGATGGGTGATTCAACGCCCGCGATGAGGCCATCGGACTGCGTCGTCGGCAGGGGCACCGGTTGTTCCGTACCGAACCCGCCCTGGCCATCGCCGAAATATACGTTGCGCATCGCCACGACCCAGTGGGCGGTCGTGAGCAGGTCCACATGGCCGTCTTGGTCGACATCGGAGACGCCAAAGACTTCCTCGTCACCCGTCGGAAGCAGGCTGGGTTCGCCGAATGTGCCGTCCCCGTTCCCAAACACTAGATAGTTCCGAGTCGTCCCGGCGACGGCCGACAGCCGGATCACGAGATCGAAATCGCCATCTTCATCAGCGTCGAACACCAGCACGGTGCGTCGAGAACCTGCGAGATCGAGCTGGGTACGTATCGGTGGACCAAACGTGCGTTCGGCCAAGCCTGGATAGACGTCAATGAAACCCGGAACCACCAGGGAAACGAAGTCCGGTATGCCGTCAGCGGTGAAGTCGTATGCCTCCATCGGCGAATTCACCATGCCAGGGAACAAAAAGAATTGCTCGGCGAAAATTGGATTCCATCCCGAGAACGTTCCGTCACCGTTCGAGTAGTTAACGGAGCGCGCGACGGTCGCAATGTGCGGAATGATTATGAAGACCTGTATATCTTCGACCAAATCATCCATGCCGTCCCCGTCGATATCTTGCGCATTCGTCGTTCCACGGAGCGAATAGGGTGAACTCGATGTCGTGGGGGTAAACGATCGGCCGTCCCCGTCGTTCAACAGCGTCAGGAGGCGGGGTCCCAGCCCCGGGTCGTTGGTGTAGAAAATCACGTCGGCCGCGCCGCTGCCGTCGAAGTCGCCAACGATGATATCGAGGACCGGAGCCGTCGTGGGCACCTCGACCAGTACGGCCTCTTCGAACGTCGCGTTAATCGCGCAAAAATAGATCGCGAACTGGTTTTGAGTTCTACCCGGCGCCACGGTCAGCGCGAGGAGGTCGGTCAGGCCATCCCCGTTGAAATCCCCATATCCGCTCAATACGCCGTCGCCCACCTCCACGGGAAGTTCGATCACGTGCTCGAAGGAACCGCGCTGGACGAACACCCTGTTCGTGTACAGGTTATTCACGTTCACCACTGCGTTCGAGGCGGAATCGTCGAGACCGTCGCCGTTCAGGTCACGGAGCGAGTCGCCATAAATGTGCAGTTGCGTTCCGACGAGCATGAGCGGCCCATCGAAGAGAAGTGTCGAGGTTGACCCCCTCCCCGAGACGCCGTCGCAGCCGGCAAGCAGCGCCAATGACACGCACAGGCAGTCGACGCGTAATGAGCGCCGAATCATTGGGATGCTCCGATTCGCCCTACTCGAACGGGGCGGGAAACGATGATACACCCGTTCCATGCTTTCAACAATCCACGTGCGCCTCTCGAACCGCTGAGTATCTGGCTCGGCCGCCTTTCCGGGTGGAAACGCGAATCCAGCCGCAGCTTCACCTCACGAGATCGTCGATGGACTCCCGGATTGCGCCGATCAACGCGTGCCGGGCCGGCGTGTAGTTCGCGCACGCGGGCGGCGGGGCGGCGCACAGCGCGTCGAGGTCGTCCATGTCGCGCACCATCCGGCCCAAGCCGCGGCGCTCGATCGCTTCGGCGAGGTCGAGCTGATGATCATTGTTGTGCTCGCCGTGCCGCTTCAGCCGCGGCACAACGATCAACGGACGCTTCGCCGTCAGCGCCTCGACGACTGACCCGATGCCCGCGTGCGCGACGACTACGCGCGCTTCCTGCATCAGCGCGGCAATTTCCTCGCGCGGGCGGAACGCGAAGTGTTCGGCGCGTTCCGGCATCGTCGTCGCGAGGCCCGTCTGCATCACGACGCGTTCGCCCGTTGCAGCGGCAATCGCGTCCATCTTGCGTACGAGCCGCGCGAAATCGAGATGCATCGTGCCCAGCGTGACGAAAATCATGCGGACCGCATCACCGGCGCACGACGGTCGTGCTCAGCTTGATTTCCTTCGGCGCGTCGAACTCGTAGGTGTACACCTCCGAGTCCGGACGGTCGGACCATTCGCGCAGGATGCCGTTCTGCGTGTCGAAGATGATGTAGTGCCGAGCATTCGTCTCGTCCGACTTGTCGATGAGGATGTAGCGCCCCTGCACCAGCACCTCCGTCTGCGCGCTCGCGGCCGGCCGCGACCCGCCCAGCATCAGTCCCGCGCCGAACAGCAGCGCCAGTCCCACCGCCCACACCGTCATTCGCTTCGCCTTCGCACGCATGGTCCCGCCTCCTCAGGTTCCTGTTTTTCGCATCGATTCCATCGCCGACGGTTCGGCCGGCGTCTCGTCCACCAGACTTCCCGCGTACCGCGCGCGCCCGCCGTACGCCGCGACCAGTTCAGGCCACTGAACGTAGAACCGGTCCGCGAGGTTGACCAGCACGCACCCCGTCAGCGACGGCCTCGTGACCTGCGCGCCGCACTCGACGTATATCGTCGGCAGCCGCATCGCCTTCGCGACCAGAAACGCCGGGATCGCGATCTCCGCGCCGGTGGACAGCACCAAATCCGGCCGTTCGCGCCGAAAGATGCGCCAGATTCGCCAAACGTTGTGCAACACCTGCACTGGATCATAGGGACGGTTCGCCGTCAGGTACGCATTCGGAAGGCGGCGCGTCGTCTCCGCGTCGTAACAGAAGTAGAAGACGTCACACCCGTCGAACGCCGGCGCGAGTTCGAGCAACTCCGCCAGGTGCCCGCCGTGCGACGACACCAGCGCGAGCTTCCGGCGGCGCGGCGTCATGAGCTACGACACCCAGCTGAGGAAGTCGTCGTTCGGCCCCGCGAGCCGGTCCGACCCGCCCTCGGGATCGGCGCGATAGAGCGACAGCGGCTCGAGGTCCACCAGCCAGCCCTGGTACTCGCCGTCGAGGATGCGGCCCTTCACGTAGTGCCGCGTGAGGTTCTTGTCGAGCAGGTTACCCTTCGCGCGCAGGATCTCGGCGCGCACGCGAATGCCCGCCGGCACCAATCCGATCACGCCGCGATACCCGCGCGGGTTCGCGGCATACGCCGTCGCATCCACGGGTCCGCGGAACGTCCCCGGCGGCAGGTCCCACTCCAACCCGGACGCCAGCGCGCGGCCGTTGGTCCGCTCCGGCACATCGAGCAGGAGCACGTCGCGGTCGAGGCGGTACACGCCCTGCGCGCGGTACGCACCCCAGAGTTCGCCGCGCTCGGACACGTTGCGGTCCCACCCCCCCGCCGTGCCCACGCCCGGCGTGACCTGACACGCCGCCGCCCCGAGCGCGACGGCAACGAGCAACGCGCCGATTCCTCTGCGAACGGTTGAAGTGGCCCCCATCACGTCTGCGATTATAGCCGCGCCACGGGGGGCCGGCAATTGGGCGATGCACTCGAAAAGGTGGTGCGTCCCAACGCCACTCCTGCGCCCGCCTGGCGCGTGCGGGCCGTCGCGTTCGTCTCATCGCGGGCGTTCGACGCGCTTATCGTCGGCTCCTCCGCTGCGGCTGCACTCGTGCTCGGCCTCATCCACAGCGACCTGCCCAGCTTCTGGCACGACGAACTCGTCCACGTCTTCGTTGCCAAGCATCTCGCCGAGGTCGGCCGCCCGCTCCTGCCCAGCGGTGTGCCGTATTACAACGGCACCACGTTCCACGTCGTACTCGCCGCTGTACACGCGCTATTCGGCAACTCTGAAGTCGCCATGCGCGCGCCGTCCGCCGTGTTCGCCGGGGGCAACGTCGTGCTTACGTATATGGTGGTGCGTCCGCTCCTCGGCCGCGGCCCAGCGCTCGTCGCCGCGATCGGCATGGCGCTCTCCCCGTGGAACGTCGCGTGGTCGCGCCAGGCCCGCTTCTACACGCTCCATCAGGGACTCTACATCGCGTTTCTCGGCATGGTCTGGCACGTCGCCATCGCCAACGCGCCGCGGCGGGCCGCAGGATACACCGTCGCCACCGGCCTCGCCTTCGCATTCGGCCTGCTTACGTCGTTCCACGCGCTGATCTACCTCGCCGCTCCGGGACTCTTCGCCGTGGCGATGGCAATCGCCGCGCGGCACTGGCGCACGCACTGGACCGCCCTCGTGCTCGGAATCGCGCTCGCCGGGATTGCCGGCATCGTCGCGCTGCAATGGCTGATGAACCCGGTCGATCGCGCGGCCATCGTCGACAACGGCGGGCTCGGCGGCGAACTCGTCTTCCCCGAACGATCGAATCGCCTCTATTACCTCGACTGGCTCGCGCAGAACCTCAGCCGCGGCTTTCTCGCGCTCGCGGTTGTGGGCACCGCGTGGATGGTACTCCGCGAAAGGCGCCGCGGCCTTTATGCCGCGCTCGCCTTCTGGGCGCCGTTCGTGGTCCTCACCTTCTTCATCGGATACCGCTGGCCCAAGTTCCTCTTCTTCGCGTACCCGTTCTTCATCGCCGCGTGGGCCTACGCGCTCGTCCGCCTGGTCGCCTGGCTTGCCCTCCCCAAACCCGATTGGCCCCGCCGCATCGCCGCCGCCATGCTCGCGCTCTTCCTCGCACGCCTCGGCGTCTCCGCCGTACGCCTCGCGCAGGACTCGATCGAAACCGCCTCGGGCACGAATCTCACGCTGGCCGCGCGCCACCCCGAATGGCGCGCGCCGTGCCTGTGGGTCCGCGAGCGCATGGAGGGCGCCGTCATCCTCACGACGTCATTCCTGCCGGTCTACCACTACGTCGGCCAGGTCCACGAGTGGTACCCCTCGCGCGCCCTGCCCGCGGAATCCGTCGAGTCCGGCCTCGACGGCCTCGAGTCGATCCGCCAACTCCGGGGATTCATGTTCGCCTATCCCGACGGCTACTTCATCACCGAATGGTGGCGATTCGAACGCAATTACAAAGGCGCGCCCTGGGCCGATTTCTCCGAGGACATCGCCTGGGTCAATGCCAACATGCGCCGGATCGACGCCGCCTCGACCGGCGACGTCACGGTCTACGCCTGGGGCGACGTGCCCGACGAATGACGGCCCCCGAATTCACCCAGTCCGAGTCCGCGGGCGATACGCCTGCTCTCGATGCGCGGAAGCCGCGGCGCGCCACGCGCTACTTCTTCATCGCCCTCGGCGTAACGGTATATATAGTCGCCGTCTCGCTCATCGGCTGGGGAAAGGTCGGCGATGCCCTCGCCGGCGCGGACCTACCCGTAGTGGCGCTCGCCGCGCTCCTCACCGGCGCCGGCGCAATCCTGCGGATGTGGAAATGGCGTCGCGCGCTCGGCTCGGAGCGGCACGCAATCGGGATCTATTTCCTCTCGCGCAGCGGCGGCGTCTGGTCACCCGCCCGCGTCGGCGAATTCCTCCCGCTCCTGTGGCGGCGCCACCGCAATTCGCGCGTCGCCGGCTGGATCCTCTTCGATCGCGTAGCAGAGATAGCGGTGACATTGCTGCTGGGACTCGCCGGTCTCGCGGTCATCCATCTGCTGCCCGCCCCGGCGCTCGCGAGCGTGATCGCGCTCGTCGCTGCCGCCGACGTCTGCGGCGTCTACCTGTTAACGCGCTCGGACTGGCTCCGCGCGCTCGCCCGCCGGTTGCGCGAAGGGTCGCGCCTGTGCACCGCGATATCCGCGCTCGCGGACACTGCCGGCGAGTTCCGCGGATTCCTCGCAAGGCCTCCTGACCTCGTTTCGATGACCGTTGTCGCAAAGTGTCTCGACTTATATGCAGTAACGCTCATATTTCGCGCCCTGGGCGCTCCCGTCTCAGGAGCACTCGTCGCCGCGGCAAAATGCGCCCTGGCCGTCATCAGCTACCTCCCCATCACCCCCATGACCACCGGCATTCCCCACACGGTCCAAGGCTGGATCATGCACGAGTCTGCCGCGATCCAACCGGCGACCGTCGCGGCCAGCGTGGCCATTGAAGCCGGGATCATGGTGCTGGTGTTCTCGCTGATGGCCCTCGCCGCCACCCGCGCCATTCGCGACGCCGCCCTGTAAATCCCCCAATCTGCAGTCCCGCCGCGCGATAATGTTATAATTCGTCTGTATATTTGGGTGTGCCGAGCAGTCGGCGGTCCGGATTCCCGCAGCATTGAACCGCCGTAGTTCGTGAGTCCCAAACGGCCCAACTCGGGGTTTAAGCGTTGGCCGCGCAACCGCGTGGCCGTCAGGCGGGTCGAACTTGCGCATCCGCCGGTTCCGGAGTGTCCAGTGTCTGTTCGATTCCTCTGCCAGAGCACGCTTCTCGCGGCCATCGTCGCTGCGGGCGTCGCCTGTGAAGTCCGCATGCCCGGCGGCGGCGCCCCCGGCGGAAATGTCGCGCCTGCCGGGTTCGTCAATCCGGAAGTCGTCGTCCCCGTCGAGACCGCTCCGCTCAAGCGGGGCAACATCGCCACGTATTTCGAGACGACCTCGCGCGTCGAGGCCGAGCGCAAGGTCGACGTCGCCGCGAAGGCGACCGCCCGCTGCGCGAAGCTGCTCGCCGAAGTCGGCGACGCCGTCACGCAAGGCCAGATCCTCGCGGAACTCGAGCGCGACGAAGTGGAAGCCGCGTACGCCCAGTCCGACGTCCTCGTCCGGCAGAACAAGACCGCCTACGATCTGGCCCGGGAACAGTACGAGGGCGGACTCGGTCCCAAGGTCGAAATGGACAACGCCCGCTACGCCTACGAGCAGTCGCTGGCGACGCTTGAGACGCAGCACATCCAGCTCGAAAACCTCACTATCCGCGCGCCGATCGCCGGCATCGTCACGCAGCGCGACGTTCAACCCGGCATGCTCGTCAGCTCCGGCTTCCTCGCGTTCCGCATCGTCGATCCGTCGTCCTACATCCTCACCATCTCGCCACCCGAGCGAGAACTGCCCCGGCTCGAGATCGGCCAGGTCGCCAAGGTCACCATCGACGCGTTGCGCGGCCGCCAGTTCGACGCGCGCATCCGCCGCATCAATCCCAGCGTCGATCCCATCAGCGGCACGATCAAGGTCGTGCTTGATTTCGACGAGGACGTGCGCAAATCGCTCCACGAATCCGCCTTCGCGCGCGTAAAACTCGTGATGGCGACGCTGCAGAACGTCCTGCTCGCGCCCAAGGAAGCCGTCGTGGACGAAGAGGGCCGGCAATACATGTTCCTCGCCAAGCCCAACGCCGAGACCGCGTCCGGCGATGCGCAACCCGTCGACGGCGTCGAGTACGTCGCCGAACGGGTCGAAGTGCGCACCGGTCTCGAGGACAGCGACCGCATCCAGGTGATCTCCGGCGTGGCCGACGGCGACATCGTCATCACCAACGGCCAGCACACGCTCAAGCCCGGCACGCGCGTCCGCATTACGAACCTGCACGATGAGATCTGGCAAAACGCCGGACTCTCCGCCGACGACGCCCTCGCCGCGGCCAAGCTGCGGCGCGAGGAAGGCGCGGCGAAGGCCGAACGCGAAGCCCTCGCCGCCCGCGGCGCAAGCTGATCCCGCCCGAGCATGGCCGAGACGCCCGACGCGACGACCCCCGGCGCGGCCCGGCCTGACGTTTCCTACCGGTTCCCCATCCGCCGGCCCGTCACCGTCCTGATGATCTTCGTCACGCTGCTCGTCTTCGGATGGCGGTCGTACGAAGAACTCCCGCTCAACCTCATGCCCGATTTGTCCTACCCGACGCTGACCGTCCGCACCGAGTACGAGGGCACCGCGCCGGAGGACGTCGAAAAACTCGTCACGCGTCCCGTCGAGGAGCGCCTCGCCGTCGTCAGCGGGCTGGTCGAGCTCAGCAGCACGTCGTCCGCCGGTCTCTCCGAAATCGTGCTCGAGTTCGTCTGGGGCACGGACATGGACGTGGCGATGCAGGACGTGCGCGAGAGCCTCGACCTCTTCGACCCGCCCGACGGCCTCACGCAAAAACCCATCATCCTGCGTTACGACCCGACGCTCGACCCCGTGCTCCGCGTCGCGCTCCTCGGCCGCGACGTATCCAATCTGCCCAGCCGCGAGGAACGCGAGGCGCAGGCCCGCGCCGACCTCACCGAAATTCGTGAAGCCGCCGAGCGCTTTCTCAAGAGCGACCTCGAAGAACAGGAAGGCATCGCGCAGGTCCGCGTCAAGGGCGGCCGCGAGGAGGAAATCCAGATCCTCCTCGACTCCGAGCGCATCAAGTCGCTCGGCATCGGCCCCGAAGCGATTGTCCTCGCGCTGCAGCGGCAAAACGTCAATCTCTCCGGGGGCCGGCTGAAGGACGGCCGCGCCGAGTACCTCGTCCGCACGCTCAACGAGTTCGAGAACCTCGAAGCCATCCGCGGCGCCATCATCGGCTCGATGGAGGGCCAGCAGTTCCGGCTCGACGACGTCGCCCGCGTCGAACTCGGCACCAAGGAGCGCGACACCATCGTCCGCGTGAATGGCCAGGAAGTCGTCGAACTCGAATTCTTCAAGGAGGGCGACGCGAACGTCGTCCAGGTGAGCGAGTCCGTCCAGCGGTTCTTCGGCTTCATCCAGCCGCGCACCATCCCCGAACCCGCGCTGAAGATGATGAAGCGCTTCATGCCGAAGGAACGCTACGACGCGATGCTCGCGCAAATCGAGCGGCAGAAGATCGTGTCCGACCGCCTGCGCACGCGCGTGCCCGATTACGTCAAGCCCGTGCTGATCAGCGACCAGTCGCGGTTCATCAAAGCTTCGATTCGCGAGGTGCAGTCCACCGCAATCACCGGCGGCCTGCTCGCATTGATCGTGCTGTTCCTCTTCCTCCAGGAACTCCGCACCACGCTTATCATCGGCGTCGCCATCCCGATCTCCGTCGTCGCGACCTTCGTCCCGATGTTCATGGGCGGCATCACGCTCAACATCATGTCGCTTGGCGGGCTTGCCCTCGGCATCGGCATGCTCGTGGACAACTCCATCGTCGTGCTCGAAAGCATCTTCCGCTGCCGCGTCGAGGGCGACGGGATCAAGGAGGCCGCCGAACGCGGCACGCGGGAGGTATCCAGCGCCGTCGTCGCCTCGACCCTGACCACCGTCGCCGTGTTCTTCCCCATCGTGTTCGTCGAAGGCATCGCGGGCCAGATCTTCCGCGATCTCGCGCTCACGGTCACCTTCTCGCTGATGGCGTCCCTCGCCGTCGCGCTCCTGCTCAACCCCATGATCGCCTCGCGCGAAGGATGGCACCTCGGCGCCGCCGGTGGTCTCTCGGCGCTTCAGGCGTACCGCGCCGCGCGCACGAACGGCGCGTCCCGCGTGCGCGCCGTCGCCGGCATTCCCTCCGCGCTCGCCGCGCAGGCCCGTGCCGCGGTTCGCGCCAACTGGTCGGAGACCGTCGGCGCGCTCGCCGACCGAGCGCGAACGGCCGATGGCCTGCGCCGCGCGGTCCTGGCCATCGGGATTCCGTTCGCCGCGCTATTGTTCGTGCTGCAATCACTCATTCAGGCCGTCGCGGCCATACTGGTTTCCATCCTCTTCCTGTTCACCATCATTTTCGGCGGCATCGGCGTTGCCGCCTACAAGGTACTCCGCCTCGTACTCGCTGTGCCCCTCAAAATCTTCGCGTTCGCCGAGAATCTCGTGCGCGAGACCTATCGCATGCTCCTGCGCGGCGCGCTGCGCGTGAGCCCGCTGGTGCTCGTTGGTATGCTCCTCCTCGCCGCGCACGCCGCCACGCTCGTGCCACAGCTCGGCACCGAACTCATCCCGCCGATGAAGCAGGGCGAGTTCAACATCCGCATGGAGGCGCCTCCGGGCACGCGCCTCGAAGACACCGAACGCCGCGCCCAGCA
>CAYUZD010000055.1:0-2862 GCA_964449475.1 uncultured Nitrospirales bacterium | reverse complement strand
ATGGCCAGCCAGTTCGAATCCATTTGGCACCCGTTCCTCATCATGTTTACCGTCCCGTTGGCGTTCATCGGCGTCGTCTACGCGCTGTGGGCCACGCAGATTAACGTCAGTGTCGTCGTATTCATCGGCGGTATCGTGCTCACGGGCATCGTCGTCAACGCCGCCATCATCCTCGTCGATTACATCAACCAGCTCCGCGCTCGCGGCATGGCCAAGACCGAAGCGATCATCCACGCCGGCACCGTCCGGTTCCGCCCCATCATGATGACCACCATGACGACGCTGCTCGGCCTCATCCCGATGGCGCTCTCCACCGGCGAGGGCGCCGAAATCCGCGCGCCTCTCGCGATCACCGTCATGGCCGGACTCACGTCCGCCACGCTCCTCACGCTGTTCGTCATCCCCGTTGCCTACCAGTTGTTCGGGGGCCGCGACCTGAAATGAAGCAGCGCGTCTCGTTGCCGGCGTTCTCCATGAAGCACCCGGTCACCGTGTCAATGCTCGTCATCACCGTGATTGGTTTCGGCGCAATCGCGCTGCGACGCACGCCGGTCGAGTTCATGCCGCCCATGGACCTGCCGTTCCTCGGCGCCTTCATCCCCTACATCGGCGCGACGCCCGCACAGGTCGAACAGGAGATCGCCATCCCCGCTGAGGGCGAATTCCGCACCATTCCCGGGATCCGGCAGCTCTACACCAACTCCAGCGGCGAGGGGTGCTTCATCAGCCTCAATTTCGAATGGGGCACCAACATGTCCGAGGCGATCGCCGACGTTCGCGATCGCATGGAACGCCTGCGGCTCGTCTTGCCCGAGGGTGCCGACCGCGTCTTCGTACGCCATTTCAAGCTCGAGACCATCCCCGTAATGAGTTTCGGCCTGTCCAATTCCGGCGACTACGACCAGTTCATGGACAAGGTCGAGCGCGAGGTGCTGCCCAAACTCAAGCGGCTCGAAGGCGTCGCCAATGTCGAACTCATGGGTTACGACCCGCGCTCCATCATGGTCGATATCGACCAGCAGCGGATGATCTCGCACGGCATTTCGCTCTACGAGCTCATCATGACGCTCAATACCGCCAACGTCGACGCCGGCGTCGGCCAGATCTACGACGGCGGCAAGAAACATTTCGTCCGCGCGGAAAGCATCATGCGCGGCATCCCCGACTACGCCGAGCTACAGCTCAGCAACGGCCTGCGGCTCGGCGACGTAGCTACCGGCGGCTACCGCGCGCGCGACCCGGAGTTCCGGTTCGCCATCGACGGCAACCGCGAAGTCATGCTCATGATCACCAAAGACTCCGACGCGAACACCGCGGATACCTGCCGGCTCGTCGAGGCCGAAATCGACCGCCTCCTCCAGACGCCCCTGCTCTCCGGTACCGAGAAACACATGTTCTTCAACCAGGGCAAGGTCATCGAGAGCGCCCTCGGCGGCCTCGAACAGTCCGCGCTCAGCGGCAGCGTGCTCGCCGTGCTCGTGCTCCTCGCGTTCCTCCGCCGCCTGCGCCCCACCATGGTTGTCGCCCTCTCGATTCCCGGCTCGCTCGTCGCCGCGTTCGTCTACATGTTCGCATCGGGCATGACGCTCAATCTCATCACGATGATGTCTATGATCGTCGCCGTCGGCATGGTCGTGGACAATTCCATCGTCGTCATCGAGAACATCTACCGCCACCAGGCCATGGGCAAGTCGCCGTGGGACGCCGCGCGCGACGGCGCCTCCGAGGTCGGCCTCGCCATCGTCGCATCCACCGCCACGACCGTCGTCGTCTTCCTCCCCGTCTTCTACATGGACCGCGGCCAGATGAGCGTGTTCACCACGCAGTTCGCGGTCCCCGTCGCCGTCTCGCTCATCGCCAGCCTCGTCGTCTCGCTCACCGTCATTCCGCTCGCCGCCAGCCGTTTCAAGCCCTATGCGAACTCGCCCATGGAACGAATGCGCCGGGCATTCGCATCCGCGTCCGGGGCCCGCCGGACAGGACACGCCGCGTTCCTGGGCCGCGCCTTCGGTTGGTTCCAGCCGATTCATTGGCTGCTCGCCGCCTACAACGTGACGCTCCGCTGGGCCATGTCCAACCGACTCGCCGCGACCGTGCTCCTCGCCGCCTTCATCGGCCTCACGTTTGCCGTCCCCATGCGCAACCTGCCGTTCCGCGCCATCCCGGACGTCGACCGACGCGTCGTCGAGGTCGACGTCGAGCTCGACCCGAATTTCGACATGGCCATGGCCGATAACCTCTTCGGCGAGATCGAGTCGCTCCTGAACGAACGCCGCGAGGAACTCGGCATCAAGCACATCTTCAAGAATTACGACGTGCGCATGGGCGAGGTCCAGGCCTTCCTCGTCAACGATGACGATCTCGCCGAGGGTGAGGAATACCCCTACACAACGCAGGAGGTCATGGATATCGTCTGGCACCTCCTGCCCGAGCGCGTCCCCGGCGCGCGGTTCACCGTCTCCACCGGCGGCGAGAACCGCGGCGCGGGGTCTGCCGAGAGTCGTATCTCGCTGCAATTACTGGGCGAAGACTCCGACACGCTCGATCAATACGCCGACGTTCTCATCGCGACGCTCGAAGAATTGCCCGGTCTGACCGACCTGCGCAAGAGTTCCGAGCGCGCCCAGCCCGAGTACCGGCTCAAAATCGACAACGTACTCGCCGAACAGGCCGGGATCGACCCTATGCAGGTCGCGCAGACCGTCGGCTTCGCGCTGATGGGCACGGAACTCTCCCGCGTCAAGCAGGGTGGCCGCGAGATCTCCGTCTGGGCGCAGTTCCAGGCCGAGGACCGCAAGAGCCGGTCAAACATGGAAAACGTCATGCTCCGCGGCGCCAGCGGCTCGATGGTGACCGTCAACC
>CAYUZD010000054.1:0-13820 GCA_964449475.1 uncultured Nitrospirales bacterium | reverse complement strand
AGCCCCCTCGCTCGCCTATTCCCCGCCCCACGTCATTCCTGCGAAAGCAGGAATCTCCCCGCCTCACCCAGCGCCACACCCCAATCGAGAGATCCCTGCTTCCGCGGGGATAACGTTCTCAGGTCATCAGCTGTGAAAATCTGTGCCAATCTGTGGGAAGAATTCGCCCTTCATCCGCGCCCATTTGCGTCATCTGCGGACAAGCCCTTCCTGCCCCCCGCCGAACCCCTTTCCCCGCGCACTCGTCTCAGCCTGTCAAGAGTTTCCCTATTGTTCCCCACGCTCCAGTATCGGCGATCCTCGGTTCCACCGCCCCAAACTGCGACCTGTCCCAGGGCAACACCCGAGGCTATGAATATGGGGGGCGATCGCGGACGCGGCGACCCGTCGTTCCGCGCCCGCCGCGCGTGACACCGCACCCGAGTTTCGCTATCGTGCCGCCCGGAGACCGCTAATGGCCGCTGCCGAATACCTGCTGCTCGACGACCCCGCGCCGTTCGTCCGCCGCATCACGCTCAATCGCCCCGAGAAACGCAACGCCCTCTGCAATCCGCTCCGCGCCGAACTGTTCGCCGCGCTCGAGGCCGCCGACCGCGATCCCGCCGTCCGCGTCACCATCCTACGCGGCGCGGGCAAAGACTTCTGCGCGGGTTACGACCTCTCCGCCGACAATTACGCCGATCAGCCCTACCACACCGCCGCCGGCCTCGGTCAGTGGCCGCGCCACGTCGTTGACGGCCTCTTCCGCATCTGGGACCTCGCCAAACCCGTCATCGCGCAGATCCACGGCCACTGCCTCGCCGGCGGCACCGAGCTCGCCACGGCCTGCGACCTCGTCTACGTCGCCGACGACGCGAAAATCGGCTACCCGGTCACGCGCATCATCAGCCCGCCGGACGCGCAAGTGTTCCCCTGGCTCGTCGGCATGCGCCGCGCGCAGGAAATGATGCTCACCGGCGACGCCATCACCGGCCGCGACGCCGCGCAATGGGGATTCGCCACACGCTCGTTCCCGGCGGCTGAACTCGAGGCCGCCGTGCTCGAAATCGCCGAACGCGTCGCGAAAGTGCCCACCGAAGTGCAGCAGTTCAACAAGCGCAGCGTCCACCGTGCGATGGAGTCGATGGGCATGCGCAACGCGCTTCGCGCCGGCACCGAACTACAGGCCCTGGCCGCGCAAACCGACCACGCAAAAGCCTTCTTCGCTAAAGCCCGCGAAAACCTCACGAACGCACTAACCGAACGCGACAAGAAATTCGGCGATTACAGAACAGGAAGAGGGGATGTACAAGATTAGCAAGAAAAAATCTTGTTCAATCGTCTGAAATCTTGCGAATCCTGTCTATTTACTTGACCTTCGCTTTTGGCAGATACCCCAGCGCCGCCTCGACGACCACATCCGGCGTGATCCGCGTCATGCACCGGTGGTCCGTCTTGCACACCGGCTGCTGGCACGGCCCGCAATCGACCTCCACGCGCAGCACGCGCCCGGTCTCATACGGCCCCTCGGTGTACACCGGCTTCGTCGGACCCATCACGCACACCGCCGGCACGCCCATCGCCATCGCCACATGCCGCGGCCCGGAATCATTGCAGACGATCAGTTTCAGCAGCGACACCGTCGCCTTAAGCGTGTCCACCGTCGGCCGGGCCTCATCGCAAATCGTCAATTCATGCCTCGCGAGCTTCCGGATCGTGTCGCGCGTCTCTTCCTCACCCGGCCCCGTCAGCAGCACGCACTGCGCGCCCGCCTCCTCCACGAGCCGATCCGCCACCGCCGCAAACCGTTCCACCGGCCACCGCTTCGCCGGCCCATACGCCGCGCCCGGCGCAATCCCCACCAGCGGCCGATCGCCCACGAGATACTCTTTCACGCGCGCTACCGACATCGGATCCGCGACAAGCTCCATCCCGAACCCGTCGTACTCGCACGCCAGCGGCTGCAACAAATCGAGGTACTCCCACACCATGTAGACCGGCTCGATCTTCCCGTTGACGCGGTTGGTCGCCACCTTGTCGTCCAGCAGCCACGACCGCGAGTTTCGCGCATACGCAATCACCCGCCGCGAACCGGTCAACTTCGCAATCGCCGCCGCGCGGAAAGAATGCGGAAACACAATCGCCAGGTCCCGCGCCGCGCGCCGCATCTTCCGGCCAAGCATTACCGAAGCGACGGGGCCCGGTTGTTTCGGCAACACAAACGACTCATGGATATACGGTAGGCCGCGCAGTAGATCGACAATCGCCGCGCGGCCGGCAATCGCCAGCCGCGCCTCCGGGTAGCGCCGATGCAGCGTCCGCAACGCCGGTGTGCACATCGCGGCGTCGCCCAGCCAGTTCGGCACGAGCGCCAGAATGCGCTCCGGTTCCCGCTCGCTTCGACTACTCACCGCCCCCCGCCTTCACTCCGGCCACGACCCGGCATCCGCCTTGTTTACCCGCCGGCCCAACTCCTCTGGAAAGTCCCCCTCGTGAAACGCCTTGCGAAACGCCGATTCGCGCTCGCGCACGTGCTCGCGAACGATATCGAACATCTCGAGTATCGCGCGGCCGATCACGATGAGGAAGAACACGAAATAGAGCGTCAGGAACCACGCGAGCCGCCTTGGGTCGTCGCGCACCTCCACAAACTGCACGCCGAGCAGTAGGACCACCGTCATCGCGATCATCAGCAACAGGCTCACGCGATGGCGCGATCCCCGCTGCCTGAGCCGCGCCAGAAACAGCGCACCCAACCCCCGGTCGTTCGGATTCCGCGATTCGTCAGCCATGCACTGCACTCCCCCGCGGAGGCGGCCCCTCCGGGGCGACCAGTTGATCGTAGCAAGCGGGGCGAAGTTTTGGGAAGACCGGCGCAAACCCGTCCCCGAACACGAAAAATTCGCCCCGGATCCTTTGTCAATCTGCGAAATCCTGGGGTACAGTAAAGAGTGGAACTGGGGGTAAAACACCCGAATTGCGTAAGTACCTGTAAATAAACAGGTTACACAGTCGGGCTCGCTCGGAAATCGCGGTACGGGGGAAGCCGGCGTGTCAGGCACGGCTACGTCATATAAGGTCCTCGGAGGCCTTCGCACGGGATTCCGGCGCACGGAAGCGGCCGGTTGTCCCTGCGCATTCGTTGAGGTTCCCGACCGATGAGGATCATGCCCGACAAGGTCGAGGGAAAGATCTTCCTGCTCGTGCTGGTCATCAGTCTGAGCATGTGCCTGCTGGCCACGCGTCTCATCGTGATGTCCCAGGAGAGCAGCATCCTGGCCGCGAGCCGCACCAAGCTCACCGCCACCGCCGATCGCTTCGTCGAGCGCCTCAACCAGTCGCTCAGCACGCGCGAAGCGCACGCGGTCGCACTTAATAATTCGCTCGCGGATCACCTCACCGCAGCCGCCACCTCGTCCAATGCCCCCGCACCGCTCGTCGCGGGGCACGTGCGCATCTTCGGACCCAGCCCGAGCCAGTGGACGCCGTCCACCCTGGCCTCGGTCGTGGCCGTGAAGTCTGCCCTCGAAGAAATGGACGCGCTCGCGCGGCTGAATTTCGAACGCGTCTTTGTTCGTCTCATCGATCCCGGGATCACGCTCGATCTCGGCACCGATACCGCAAACGCCATCCGCACCGAAGCGCCCATCGCGCCGGAGCGCGCCGATCCGGATCAAAATCCGGACCAGCACCCGGTCTGGGAAACGCTCACCACCTCCGAGAATCCCCAGGAGCTCTGGGCGCGCGTCCTGGTCCCGTTGCACGTGAACGGCCGATTCGTCGGCGTCACGGGCGGCGACTTCATCCTCCAAAAAAGTCTCGCGGATCTCGGAATCGAGCGCGAGACCGCCACAGGATCCCTGCTCATCCTCGACGAGCGCGGCCGCCCGCTGAAGGGTCTCGTAAACTACTGGCCCGAATCCATCGTTGCGGCCGTCAATCGCATCCGCATGCCCGAGCGCGGCCAATCTTCATCGCCCGGGTCGAACACGCTCGAGCTGGAGGAGCACGCCGCCCACATCTACGTCACCGCCCTCGACCGGCTCGATTGGCGGATCGCGTCGATTGCTACCAGCCGCGCGCTCTACGCGCAACTCACCCAGCTCAAGTGGAAGCTGAACCTCTCGGCCGTCGTGCTCGCGCTCATCCTCGTGCTGCTCCTGCGCGCGAGTTTCCGCCAATTGTTCATCAACCGCATCCTCGCGCTCGAAACCGCCACGCGCTCCTTCGCGCAGCACGGCGTCGCCAGTTTCCCGAATCTCGGCAACGACGAAATCGGCAGCCTTGTCCATGCCTTCGAGGAAATGGTGGAGTCGCTCGCCAGCCGCGAAGCCGAGCTCACCATCCGAAACCAGCAGCTCAAGAACGAAATCTCCGGCCGTCTCAGCGCCGTCGAGTCGCTGCGCGAAAGCGAACGCAAGTTCCGTACGCTCTTCGACAAGTCCTCGGACGCCGTCCTCGTGTTCGACGGTGAGCGCTACATCGACTGCAACGAGGCCGCCGTGGACATCCTCGGATTCCATTCCAAGGCCCAGTTGCTCACCGCCGACCCCGCGTCGTTCCATCCGCCCGTTCAACCGGACGGCCTCGCGTCCATCGACAAAGAACTAAACATGATCGAAATCGCCAAGCGCAAGGGTGAGCACCGTTACGAGTGGGTCTGCCGCTCCGTCGACGAACGCGAGTTCTGGGTCGAGGTCGTGCTGACCCTCATCCCCTACGGCGGCCGCGACGTGCTGTACATGGTCTGGCGCGACATCAGCGATCGCAAACGCGAGGACGAGGAACGCATCCGCCTTACCACGGCACTCGAACAAGCCGCCGAGGCCATCATCGTCACCGATATCGACGGCATCATCCAGTACGTGAACCCGTCGTTCGAACGCCTCACGCTCTATTCGCGCGACGACGCCGTGGGCAAGCACAACGACCTCATACACTCCGAGAAGCAGGACGCCTCCGTACTCACGGAAATGCGCGCCACCATCCGCAAGGGCAAGGTCTGGAAGGGCCGCATTGCCAACACCCGCAAGGACGGAACGCTCTACCAGGCCGAAACCACTATCTCACCCGTCCGCGACGCCACAGGGGCCATCATCAACTTCGTGATCGTGTCCTACGACGTCACCAAGGAAGCCACGCTCGAGTCGCAGCTCATCCAGGCCCAGAAGATGGAGGCCATCGGCGAACTCGCGTCCGGTATTGCCCACGAAATCAACACGCCCACCCAATACATCGGCGACAACATCCGTTTCTTTCAAGAATCGTTCCAGCAAATCCTGCAAATGATCGAGAAGTGCGAGTCGCTCGTCGATCTCGTGCGGAACGACTCGCCCGCGCGCTCCTCCGCGGACGAAATCGGCTCACTCATCCAGGAAATCGACCTCGACTACCTCAAAGAAGAGATCCCGATCGCGATCAACCAGTCCATCGAGGGCAACTCGCGCGTCGCGGAAATCGTCCGCGCGATGAAGGAATTCGCGCACCCCGGCATCGAGGAGAAGACCGCGATCGACGTCAACCACGCGATCCGCAACACGCTCGCCGTCGCCCGGAACGAATGGAAGTACGTCGCCGACATCTCGCTCGACCTCGACGACCATCTGCCCGAGGTACCGTGCCTGCCGGGATCATTCAACCAGGTCATCCTCAATATCGTCGTCAACGCCTCACACGCGATCGCCGACGTAGTCGGCGACGGCGCGAAAGGCAAGGGCACCATCGCCATCTCCAGCCGGGCGGCCGACGGCTGGGCCGAAATCCGCATCTCCGACACCGGCACCGGTATCCCGGAGGCCATTCGCAACAAGATCTTCGACCCCTTCTTCACCACCAAGGGCGTCGGCAAGGGCACCGGCCAGGGTCTCGCGCTGGTGCACTCGGTAATCGTCGATAAACACGGCGGCTCGATCGGCCTCGAGTCCGAAGTCGGCAAAGGCACCACGTTCGTCATCCGGCTCCCACTCGCCGACCTGCACCTGCACGCGGACGAGTCGGAACTCGAGACAGCAACAGCGGAAAGCTGAAGGGGAAGGCATGATCGCAACCGAAACACACGAGGCCGCACCGGAAACCGGCGTCGCGAGGAAGAGACTCCTCTTTGTAGACGACGAGCCCAATTTCCTAAACGGCATCCGGCGCATGTTGCGCTCGCATCGCGATGCGTGGGACATGGAATTCGTAAACAGCGTGGACGAAGCCGTAAGCCTCACCGAGAACGCCGAGTTCGACGCCGTCATCTCCGACGTGAACATGCCGCTCAAGAACGGCCTCGATCTCCTCGGCATCCTCCGCGATCGGGACAACACGCGGAACGTCCCCATCATCATCCTGACCGGCAACGCCGAGGCCGACCTCAAGCGCCGCGCGCTCGACCTCGGCGCGACGGACCTGCTCAATAAGCCCGTCGGTCAGGAAGACCTCATCGCGCGTATCCGCAGCGTCCTGCGCCTGAAAGCCTATCAGGACGAACTGCGCGACCAGAACATCATCCTCGAGCGCCGCGTCCGCGAGCGCACCGCCGACCTCGAGCGCGCCCGCCGCGACATCGTCTGCCGGCTCGCCAAGGCCGGAGAGTTCCGCGACGAAGAAACCGGCGACCACGTTATCCGCGTCGCGAGTTGCAGTGAGGCCCTCGCGAAAGCCCTCGGCCTCCCCGCGCAGGATGTCGACCTCATCCTGCTCACCAGCCCGTTGCACGATCTCGGCAAAATCGGCATCCCCGACAGCATCCTGCTCAAGAACGGGCCACTCACGGCAGACGAACGCGCCGTCATGCAGCAGCACTGCGAGATCGGCGCCTCGATCCTCACCGCGCAGCCCAAGGGCATGACCCGGTTCCTCGCCGACGCCAGCGGGACCTTCGGCGCCGCGATGCCGGACAGCACCGACGCCCTGCGCGAGACCGCCGCCACCATCATGCTTACCCACCACGAGAAATGGGACGGTACCGGGTATCCACGCGGCCTCCGCGGCGATGACATTCCCCTGTACGGTCAGATTGTCGCCGTCGCGGACGTCTACGACGCCCTGCGCTCCGCCCGGCCCTACAAGGACGCCTTCTCCGTCGAAGACACGATTGAACGCATGCATGCCGCGCGCGGCACGCATTTCGCCCCGAAGGTCTACGACGCGTTTGCTACCGTCGTCGATGCGTTCGAGGACATTCGCACGCGGTTCGCGGGATGAGGGCCACGTCATGATCGAGAAAAAGAAGCGCAGAATCATCTTCGTGGACGACGACGAAAACGTCGGCCAGGCCCTGCGCCGCATGCTCCGGCCCATGCGCAACGAATGGGACATGGAATTCGCGGCCAGCGGCGGCGAGGCGCTCGAGAAGATGAGCGCCGAACCCTTCGACATCGTCATCTCCGACATGCACATGCCCGGCATGCACGGCGCCGATTTCCTCGGCGAGGTCATGGATCGCTACCCGGAGACGATCCGTTTCGCGTTGTCCGGCTCGCCCGGCAGCGACACCGTCATCCGCACGGCCTCGATTGTCCACCAGTTTCTCGTGAAACCGTTCGACCCGCATCTCCTCATGCAACTCATTACGCGCGCATTCGCGCTCCGCGATCAGCTCGAGAAGAGCGGCATCAAGGCACTCCTGCTCAACATGGGCGGCGTACCGTCCGTCCCCACGCTCTACCGACAAATCGTCCAGGAAATGCAGGGCGAGAAACCGTCCGTCGAAAAAGTCGCCGCCATCATCGAGAAGGACGCCGGCATGAGCGCCAAGGTGCTCCAGATCGTCAACTCGGGCACCTACGGCCTCAAGCAGCACGTCTCCAACGTCGTCCAGGCCGCCAAGCTCCTCGGACTCAGCAACATCCGAAACCTCGTCCTCGCCGCCGAGGCCTTCCAGCCCGCCGAGAACGACACGCTCCCGCCCAACTTCCGCATCGAGGCCCTCTGGGAGCACAGTCTGCGCGTCGCCGCCTTCGCGAAGAAGGTCATGTACATGGAAACCGAAAACATGCGCCTCTCGGACGAGGCCTTCACCGCCGGCCTCCTGCACGACATCGGCCAAATCGTCCTCGCAACCAAGAAGTCCGACGAGTTCGGCGAAGCCCTGCGCCGCGCGCAGGAAGAAGGCGAACTCCTCATCGACGCCGAGAAATCCATTTTCGGCGCGACGCACGCCGAAGTCGGCGGCTACCTCCTCGAACTCTGGGGCCTGCCGGACCCGATCACGGAAGCCATCACGTTCCACAACATCCCGTCGGGATGCTCCGAGGACGAATTCTGCATCGCCACCGCGCTGCACGTCGCCAACTACTTCGCCGAGGAACGCGACGACGAAGGAATCGCCCTCACCAGCTCGCTCGACAACGTCCACATCGAACGCATCGGTCTCAACCACCGCGTCGAAGAGTGGTACGACGGCTGCCACTCCGAAGAGCCGCTCATCCAGGGCAGCTAACCAGTCACCCGCGCGCCAGACTCAAGCGCAATCCAGCGCTCCAATATCAGCCCAATCCAACCATAAGCAATCTCATACGACCCATAAGACCTATACGACCCATCGGTCCGATAGGTCCTATTCACCCACCCTATCCACCCAACAACTGCTCATACACCCGAAAATCCCCCTCCGAAAACAACACAAACCGCACCAGATCAACCGCCTTCGCAGTCGCCAGAAACTCGCTCACCGTCGTCACCGCGATCCGCGCGGCGTCCTCAATTGGATACCCATACACGCCGCAACTGATCGCAGGAAATGCCACCGACTTCAATCCGCGTTCCTCTGCAATCGCCAGACTTCTCCGGTAGCACGACGCCAACAACGCCGGCTCGCCGCGCGCGCCGCCGTGGTACACCGGCCCCACCGTATGAATCACGTGCCGCGCCGACAACATCCCGCCCGTCGTCAATTTCGCGTCACCCGTGTCGCACCCGCCCAGCCGGATGCATTCATCGAGAATCGCCGGGCCGCCCGCGCGATGGATCGCCCCGTCCACGCCCCCGCCGCCCCTCAGCGACGAATTCGCCGCGTTCACGATCGCATCGACCGCCTCGCGCGTGATGTCGCCCCGCACGGCCTCTATCCGCCGCACGCCAACCTCACGCACCGCCGCGTTCACGGCGCGCCGCCTTCGGGGAACGCCGCGGAAAATATGCTCGTGATGATGCTCTCTACCGCCGCCGGCCGCGCCAGCCGCCGCGCGGCTTCGCCCATCTGCGCGAGTTGTGCGCGGTCGCCGAGCAATTGCCGCAACGCCGTGACGAGCTGCCCGCCTGTGCAGTCGCCGTCCAGAATCACAATCGTCGCGCCCGCTTCCTCGAACGCCCGCGCGTTCGCCTCCTGGTGGTTATCCGTCGCGTACGGATACGGCACCAGGATCGACGGCTTGCCCATCGCCGCGATCTCCGCCGTGCTCGAGGCGCCCGCCCGGCTCACGATCACCGTCGCCGCTGCGCACGCCGCCGGCATGTCGTCGATGAATCCGAACACGTGCGCCGCCACGTCCGTGCGCGCCGCCGCCTTCCGCGCGTCGTCCAGCCCCGTCTTGCCCGTCATCCAGATGAATTGGATTTCGTCCGCCGTGAACTCGTCCAGCGCCGCCGCGACCGCCGTATTCAGCGTCTTCGCGCCCTGGCTCCCGCCCACCACCAGCACCGCGGGTATCGCCGGGTCGATCCCCAGCCGCGCACACGCTTCCTCGCGCGTCGGCGGCATAAGGAACCCAGCCCGCACGGGATTGCCCACCACAATCGCGCGATCCGGCGGAAACTCACCCGCCGTATCCGGAAAACTCAGCAACAGCTTCGACGCGCGCGGCGCCAGCAACCGGTTCGCCAGGCCCAGCCGCTTGTTCTGCTCGTGCAGCACGGTCGCCACGCCCATCCGCTGCGCCACCCACACCAGCGGCAGCGACACGTACCCGCCCACGCCCAACACCACCTGCGGCCTGAACCGCCACACATGAAAAAACGCCTGCACGGCGCCCACGGCCAACTGCGCCAACACCCACACGCGCCCCGCCACGCCCGCGCGCGGCCAGCCCCGCACCGCCACCGACCGGAACGGAATCGTCAGCGTGTTGCACACCCGTTCCTCGACGTTGCCCTTCCGCCCCACCCACATCACGTCGAGCGCCGCGTCGCGTTTCTGGATTTCCTCGAGGATGGCCACCGCCGGCGACGTGTGCCCCGCGGTGCCGCCTCCCGTAATCATGAGGCGCATGAATCGGTCCCGGTTCGGTCGAGAACGTTATGCCGCGCGAACGGCCATGGCGCGGCGGCGAATCGGTTCGGCCTGCAACCCGACGTTGATCACGATGCCCATCAGCCCCATCAGTACCAGCAACGACGTGCCCCCCATGCTGATGAACGGCAGCGGCAACCCCTTCGTTGGCAACAGCCCCACCGCGACCATCATGTTAAACAGCGCCTGCAGCGCGATCAACGACACCGCGCCGCCCGCGAGCAGCGTGCCGAACAGCTCCTTCGCGTTCATCGCGATCCGCAAGGACAACGCCAGCACGCCGAGAAACACCAGCGCAAGAATGATCGAACCGATCAGTCCCGTCTCTTCGCCCCACACCGCGTAGATAAAGTCCGTGTGCGCCTCGGGCAGGTAATGCAGCTTCTGTTCGCCGCCGCCGGGGCCCTGGCCCCAGATCCCACCGTTCACAAACGCGGTCATCGACTGGATTAACTGGTAGCCCTCTTCTTCGCGGTGGCTCCACGGATCGAGAAACGCCAACATGCGCTTCGTCCGGAACTCGCTCGAAAAAATCAACGCGCTCGCGCCCGCGAGACCCACGAGCGACGCCGCGGACAGGTACTTCCAAGGCATCCCGCCCAGCATGAGCACGCAGAATGCCGCCGCCGTGAGCACCGCCGGCGTACCCAGGTCGCGCTCCGCGACGATCAGCCCGGCGAACACCACGATCGCGCCGAAACAGGGCAACACCACGCGTTTCAGATCCCCGAGGTACTCCTGGTTCCGCGCCAGCGTGTCTGCCAGAAAAAGTATCAGCGCGAATTTCGCGAACTCCGACGGCTGGAACGACACAGGGCCGATCTCGATCCAGCGTCGCGCGCCGCCGCGCACGTCCCCAATACCCGGCACCAGCACCGCGACCAGCAGCACGAGCGACATCAGCACGATGAACCGCATTACGCCGAGCTTGCCCAACAACCGGTAGTCGAAGTGCGCGGCCACGGCCAGGACAACCAGTCCCGCGCCGACGAACTTCATGTGGTGAAGAAACCGGTCGTTCAGTGTCGTTTGCGCCGCGTTCGCGCTGTATACCGAGACAATCCCAATCGTCACCAGCAGCAAAATCAGTCCGAGGAGCAGGTTGCACTCGCGCCGCATCGTTTACGCCCCCGCCGCCAGACGCTGTTGCCCCGCCAGGCGTGCGACCGCCTGCTTGAACACGCGCCCGCGCTCCTCGAAATTCGTGAACCAGTCGAAACTCGCACAACCCGGCGACAGCAACACCACGTCGCCCGGTCTCGCGAGGTCGTGCGACTTCCACACCGCCTCGTCCATGTTCTCCGCGCGCACCGCCGTCACCAGGTCGCCGAACGCCGCCTCGAGTTTCGGCGCGTCCTCGCCGATCGTCACCATCGCCTTCACGTGTCTCGCCACCAGATCGCGCAACACGCCGTAGTCGCTGCCCTTCCCGCGGCCGCCCGCAATCAGCACAATCGGCCGCTCGAAGCTCTCCAGCGCAACCCGCAGGCTGTCGATGTTCGTCGACTTCGAGTCGTTAATGTACTCGACCCCTTCAAAACTCGTCACCGGCTCGATCCGGTGCTCCACGGCGCGAAACACCCGCAATCCGGCGAGGCATCCGTTCCAATCGAACTTGCCCGCTCGCACCACCGTCAGTGCCGCGACCGCATTCGCCAGGTTGTGCCGGCCCGGCAGCGGCACGTCCGCCGCCTTCGCCACGGCATGGTCCCCCTCGCGAATCGATGCGCCGTCCACCCACAATCCCGCCGCCACGCGCCGCGTGACGCTGAATTCCTGCCGTCGCCCGCGCGTACCGTCCGCTAGCCGCGCGCAGATCGCATCGTCCGCGTTCACGATCGCCGTTTCGTCCGGCGTCTGGCGGGCGAACAGCGTCGCCTTCGTCGCCGCGTACTTCTCGATCGTCTCGTGCCGCGCGAGATGGTCCGGCGTCACGTTTAGAATTGCCCCGATCCACGGATGGAACTCCTTCGACGTTTCGAGTTGGTAACTGCTGATCTCGAGCACGACGTGGTCCGCTTGCGGCGACTCCAGCACGGCTTCGCTAAACGGCCGCGCGTTGTTCCCCGCCAGCGCCACGGAATGACCGCACGCCCGGATCATCGCCGCGACCAGTTCGGTCGTCGTCGTCTTCCCGTTCGTGCCCGTCACCGCCAGCACCGGCCGGTCGCACCGCGAAAACGCGAAGTCAAGCTCGCTCACCAGCGCCGCGCCGTGCTCCACCGCCCGCGCAATCGGTTCGATCCCCGGCGGCACGCCCGGACTCGGCATGATCACCTGCGCCCGCTGAAACGCCACCGGACTGTGGTTGCCGCACTCGTACGGCACGCCCAGCGCCTCGAGTTCTTCCTTGAACGGCTGCTGGTTCGCGCGGTTCTGCGCGTCCGACACGAACGGCATCGCGCCCTCGCGCAACAACAACTTCACCGCCGCGAGCGCCGTGCGCCCCATCCCCACCACCACCACGCTCTTGTTCTTCACATCGATCATGAGCTCACCGTAGTTTGAGCGTCGCCAGGCTCAGCAGCGCGAACACGAACGCGATGATCCAGAACCTCACGACCACCTTCGTCTCCGACCACCCGGACAATTCGAAGTGATGGTGCAGCGGCGCCATCTTGAACACGCGTTTCCCGCGCATCTTGAACGATCCCACCTGGATAATGACGCTCAGGCCTTCCAGTACGAACAAGCCGCCCACGATCGGCAGCAGCAGTTCCTGCTTCGTCAGCACCGCCATCGCGCCCAGCACGCCGCCCAGCGCGAGCGACCCTGTGTCGCCCATGAACACTTCCGCCGGATGCGCATTGAACCAGAGAACCCCCAGCCCCGCGCCCAGCAGCGCCGCGCCGAATACCGCCAGCTCGCCCGCCTCGGGGATGTACGTCACGAACAGGTAGCTCGACCAGTCCGCGCGGCTCACGACGTACGCGATCGCCGTGAACGCCGAGATCGACACGATCGACGCGCCCGCGGCCAGGCCGTCGAGGCCGTCCGTCAGGTTCACGCAGTTCGACGTGGACACGATCACGACCATCACGAACAGCACGTACCCGAACCCCAGCGGAATCATCAGGTCCTTGAATCCCGGCACCGCGACCTTGGTCTGCAAGTGACGCGGGCTCTTCACGATGATCCCCGGCAGCGCCGCCTCGATCAGCAGCCGGTTGAACCGCACCAGGTCGCGTTCGGGCAGCGACTTGAGCCCGCGCGCCAGCAGCGCGTTCGACTCGCCGTTCAGTCCGAGGCTCTGCCAGAGCGGCTCTTTGTATACGTCCGGCTGCTCCAGCGCCGTGTTCAGTTCGTACAGCAGCGATGCCTGCGTCTCGGGTTGCGCCGGCGCGCGCTCGAGCCGCCCGCGCAAATCGTCGCTCAACCGGCTGCCGAACCGCCCGATCGCCGTCTCGTTGTCCCTGCTCGATTCCCGGTCAAACGTCTCTATCAGCGCGTCCCAGTTCGACACGTCGTTCGCTTTGAGGTAGTACGCGCCGTATGTGATCGGGAATTGCCACACGTAAAGCCCGAGCAGCAGCCCCACCGAGATCTGGCCGATGAATTTCGCGCGCGCGCTCAGTCCGTCGTTGTGTTTGCGCCGCAACTTGATGTAGTCGTCGAGAAATCCGACGAA
>CAYUZD010000053.1:6122-13881 GCA_964449475.1 uncultured Nitrospirales bacterium | reverse complement strand
CGCTCGCGTACTGCATCGGGTCGCCCGTGGGCGGCTCCACCTTGGTCACATGCGCACCGTGATCGGCCAACCTCTTGGTCGTCGTCGGGCCAGGCAGATTGATCGCGAGCGAGACGACGCGGATGCCGCTCAGGACGTTCATGGCGCGGGCGTGATTCCGGACAGAATTAGTTAACGTGTGAACGGCAGAGTCTACGGAACGCCGCGCCGTGATGCAAGCTTGTTGGGCGATCTACTTCGAGCCGTACCCAGGCCAACCGTAGATTCTCGCGAGCCGCGCCTCCACTTCCGTCATCAGCGGGCCGGACATCTCGCTGTTCGTCATAATCGCGAAGCCGACGCCCGCGTCGCGCGCGGCGACGAGATTGCAGAGAAACCCCCAATTGCTGCCGCCGTGTCCGAAGTACAGCTCGCCGTCCCGGTCGTTCGTCGAGAACCCGACGCCAAATGGCCCGACGCCCACGGGCGTGACCATTTCGCGCGTGAACTCGGCTGTCAGCACCCGGTTGGATTCGCCGCGCAGAGACTTCTGTACTTCGATCGCGAATTTGCAGAGATCCTCCGGCGTCGTCCAGAGGCCCGCCGCGGCAAGCTCGGGGTACACGTGATACTTGACGTTGCCGGTCGTGCTCTTCCGGAAATGCGCCCGCGCCGCGCGCGCGTCGAGGTCCGCCGGCAGCGGTTGCACGTAGAAACTATTGCGCATGCCGATGGGTTCCAGCACCCAGGTGCGCGCGATTTCCCCGAACGGTTTGCCGACCGCGTCCTCGAGCGCGAGTTGCTGCAGCGTGACGCCGCCGCCCGAGTACTTCATGCGGCTGAACGGTTCGGCCGCCCACAGCACCGGGCCCACGTTCGACGGGGACTCGCCGTTGAGAATCTGAACGATCGTGGGCATCGGCGATCCGGGTTCATATCCGGGAAATCCAAACCGGTCGTCGGTCCCGGAGGTATGACTCAGCAGCATCCGCGGCGTCACAGGCCGTTTTTGGGTGAATTCGTTCACCGGAACCCGCCAGGACTCGAGTATCGAGTTCAGATCGGCGTCGAGCGCAAAAAGGCCGTCCTGCGCGGCCTTGACGGACGCCATCGCGGCGACCGGCTTGCTGATCGACGCCGCCTGAAACAACGTGTCGCGCGTCACCGGCGCGCCCGTCGCCGCATCCATCACGCCGTACGGTTTCACCCATGCGACCTCGAACTCGTCGATGACGGCGATTGCGAACCCGGGCACTCCGTAGTCCCGTGCGATTTCGTCCAGCGTCTTGCGCGCATTGCCTTTGCCGTCGGCTTCACGCGGCGTTTCGAGTGCGTGTTGCGCCTGCTCCGGTGTGGGCCGGTCCTCCGCGGCTCCACGCGCGCTGAACAGTACCAACGCCACTACGGCGAACAGCAGTTTCTTCACGAGTGCGTCTCCCCAATTTTACGGTACATCAGTTCGTCGAACGTGATTCCCGTTGGCGTCGCGCGGCGCTCTTGTTCGAGCGTGAGCCCGGCGGACGCAAATTCACGCCGGATGTCCTCGCGCGCGCACACGCCGGTCCACTTCACGAACGGACCCAGCATTCGCTGCATCGAACCCGGCACGACGAGATCGCTCCACAGCAGTCGCCCGCCGGGCCGCAGCACGCGCGAAAGTTCGCGGACCGCTTTCCGCCAGTCGGGAATGTGGTGGAACACGTTCTGCGCGAACGCGAAGTCAAACGACCCGTCCGCGAAACTCAATCGCGTCGCGTCTTCGCGTTGGAACCGCAGTCCGCCGCATTCCGGGTAGCGGCCCTTGGCCTCTTCGATCTGCCGCGCGTCGTAGTCCGTGCCGGTGACACACCAGCCGAACTCGTCCGCCAGTTCAGCCGACGCGGTCCCGATTCCGCAGCCAATCTCGAGCACGTCCCGAATCGCGTCCGGGTCCGCAATCGCCGCCCGCGCCCGCGCCGCGTTCCGCCGGCCCTTGAGCTCCCGGTTGACGAAGAATTTCTCGAAACGCGTCATTTCCATCGCGGGGTCGATCCTATGAGGCCGCAGCGGAGATTGGACGCGGCGTCCCGTCAATCGGTTGTCGCCTTACTGGAAATGGATTACGTCCGAGTGGACACCGCCTTGTTTCGACACGAGTTTTTCGGGGTACGTCCTCAATTCGCCCGATTCCTGAAACTGGTTCCGCTCGCCCAGTTCGTCCCAGTACAGGTCGCCCGCGCTGATGCCGGTGAAGGTCGTGCTCCACAACTTCGCCGGCGCGAGTCCGTTGCCGATGTACGTATTGTGATGCACATACGTATGCTCCGCCGGCACGCCCGTGCGCTCAGCGTCCTTGGGCAGGTGCCGCACGCCCTTCTGGTCACCCGCAAGCGTCAGAATCCCCATCGTCTGGTTCCCCGCGATGACGCACTCCGCAATCTCGGTGTGGCTCGCGCCCCAAATTACCACGCCCGTGCCGTCCGAAATTGTGTACGGACTTGCGTAGTTTGCGGTAGCGGCGCCGTTGTTTGACACGATGCGGCAATTCCGAATTGTCGTGTACAGCGGCGGCTTCGACGCGGGGCCGGGCGAAAGCCCCAACTGAATTCCCAGCCGATTGCCGTAAAACCCGCTGTTCTCTATCCGGACTTGCTCCGTGCTGAACAATTGCAGTCCGACGGCCGATCCGTAACCTTCCGAGTTTCGCACGGCAATGCTCTGCGCGTACCCGATGCTGAATGCCGCGTCGTTCGTGTTGCCCGAGACCACCCGGTCGAGCGTCACGCGCTGCGCGCGCTCTATGGACACGCCCGCCGTCATCCCGCCCTCAATGATCATGTCGCGGATCGTCACGTCGGCGCAGTCCATCACGCCGATGCCGATCGCGGCAAAGTTCTTGAACGAAAACCCTTCTACCGTCACGTTGCTCGCCGTGATCCACATCCCGCCGTTCGCCGGTTCCGCCTCGGGATCGACCTTGCCGTTCAACACGACGCGCTGACCGTCCTTTTCCAGCCCGCGCACGGTGACGCCCGCAATGCCGATATCGAGATTCTGCGGGTATTCGCCCGGCATCACCTCGATCACGTCGCCGGCCTTGGCCTTGTTGACCGCGAGCACGATCAACTCGCCCGGTTGCACGGTGATGGTCTCGCCGAGCGCAACGCCGGGTGCCAGCGCCAGAATCAGCAGGAGGACGCGCGTGATCGTCATGGGTGATTTCCTTCCGTAATCAGCCGGTGACAGGATAGTATATCGTCGCGACGATCGAACGGATACGGAGGCGATTATGCAACACAGCGAGGGATTCCTGAAGATTGTGAACGACGCGAAATCGCGCGTCCGCGAGTGTACCGTGGCCGACGTCGCCCGGCTCCGGTCGAACCACGAACCGTTCATGCTTATCGACGTTCGCGAGGACAACGAATGGGCCAAGGGTCATCTGCCCGGCGCAATCCACCTGGGGAAAGGCATCATCGAACGCGACATCGAGACCACCGTGCCCGACCGGAAATCGAAACTCGTACTGTACTGCGGCGGCGGTTATCGATCGGCGCTCGCGGCGGACAATCTCCAGAAAATGGGATATGCGAACGTCATCTCGATGGACGGCGGATACAAAGGCTGGGTCGCCGAGGGCCATGCCATCGAAACGCCCTGACCGGTCATTGCCCCTGCATCTGCGGCCACATCGTGACCACTTCGCGCACGACGAAGATCAACGTGATGAACCAGAGCGTCGCCGCTATCGATCCGGCGAAATTCCAGACCTTGGACAGGCGCTGCTCGATTCTCACCTTGCCCGACGGGATTAACGCGAACAACACGCCGCCAACCAGCCCGCCGCCGTGCGCCGCATTGCTGATGCCCGGCCCCCCGCCATACGTGTTCACCACAAACCCGAGCAGGAACACGATCACCGCCCAGCGGATCAACTGGTCCCGGATGTAATACAGCGACGGCCCCGCGCGATGCGTCGACACGATGCCGAACCCGATCAGTCCGAAGATCCAACCGGACGCGCCGACGACGGATCCGTAAGGCGGATAGAAATACCAACACGCGGCGATTGATGTGAACTGGGAAAACGTTACTAGCGAAAGCATCTTGGCACGAGACATCTGGCCTTCCACTAGCGGCCCAATCTGCATTAAGGCATAGCTGTTGAATCCGAAATGGATTAGGCCACCGTGAATAAGTCCCGAGGCCAGAATTCGCCACCACTCTCCTTCTTCAAACGCGAAATTCGTCGAGTACATGCCGAGGGCTTTTAGTGCGTTGCCCGAGGGCGACATAATGCCGCGCAGGCCTTGCCCGTCGATCACGACCTGTACCGCGAAGAACAGCAGCATCAGCCCCATGAACCCCATGGAAACGATCGCGCCGTCCTCCGGCAGCGACCCCAGCAGGAGCCGGCGCGCGCGGTACCCGAGCATCGACGGCAGCCGCCCGCCGCACGAGTCGCACGTCTTCGCGTCGTGGTTGTTCACGGCCCGGCAATGCGGGCAGATCTTGTTCGCGTAGCTCCACCACGGGATGATCTTCGACGGCCCGACGCCGTCCTTCATCAACTGCTGCGCCTGCCGTTGCCGCTGATAAATGCGCCAGCGCAGCTTCGTAGTGTTGACCCCGAACCGGTCGAGCAACGTGATGTACCACGGATCTCCGCTGGCCATGCTTCCCCGACGATTGGAACCCGAGTCAGACCTCTCAGGATGCCAGCATTGCACATCGACCGAGTCTGCTCAACCCTACGCGATCGATACGGCGGGCGCCAGCGATTCAGAGATTAGAATCGAAACTGAGTTCGAGCGTCGCTTCACCCGTCGATTCGGGCAGCGTGACGGAGCGGATTCCCGTTCGTTGCAATCGCGTGTAGTAGTCCATTCCTGCCGCGTGGTCCTGGAGCGAGTGAGAACCGCTCGGGACCCCGCCCGCGAAGACCTGGTACTCACCCGGCGGGAGCCCTCCGAGCGTTCCAGAGGCTCCACCCTCCGGGTTCGATCTGAGCCAACCGACGCAAAGTTGGTTCGCATCGATGAAGGCTCGCCGCTCGACAACAGAAAGCTCGGGTATCTCCAGTTCTCCCGCGAGGGCGACCAGCCAATAGTCCAGCCCCGTGTTGGGCGGCATCTCCTTTACCGACACCTTGATTTGCGTTTCGTAGAAGTGAAAATCGTGAGCTACGGCTGCACCCTCCGCCAAGTCGATCTTGTGCCGATGCCGATGGACGCCATCGATTGAGGGATATACGCCGAGCGTGATCTCGCCGCCCCAGAGACCTTCGATGAAAAAGTGGCCGTTCTCATCCGACCGGATATCGAGGTTCTCGAGATTGTAGATCTCGCCGTCGACGTAACGGTACGTCACAACCATTTTGCCCGGCGTGGCTTCCACGGATCCGTTCTTGCGGTGGTAATACAAATTACCCGATATGGACGAGGTGCCGGCCAGGAAGTCGAAATCAAGGTCGGTTGTCTTGCCATCCTCAATCGACAGGTAGATGTACGGCGTGGCCCGAAGTGTCCCGTACACGCTGAGTCTGCTTCGCACCGAACCGTCGTACGGAGGGATCCCCTCAATCTGGTATCGGCCGAGCGCGTCGCTCTCAATGCTTTCGAACAAGAGGTTCGGTGCGGAGTCCAGGACCACGCTCGTATTGGCGAGCGGTTCACCATTGAGCAGCAACCGGCCGGAGAGCGTACCGCCTTTGAATACCGCGAAATCGATGTGTAGCGGATCGGATTCCGCATCGAGTCTCACGCGCCGCGAGGCGCGCCCGTCTTGCGTCGACGGATAATTGGGCAACGTTTCCAGCACCAACATATACGCGCCGCCCGCGAGTCCATCAATCATGAATTCACCCGAATCGTTCGTGGACGCATTATGAATGCTCGTCGAGGGAACCATGGCTTGCGACGATAGCATCCCAATCGAGCTGGAACTGTGCTTGTAGACGTTGATCCTCGCCCCGGGGACGCCCGCCTTCGTGGTCCCATCGAAGACTCTGCCGATGATTTGCTGACTTCCAGCACCCAAGTCGGGTGCCGACCTTGCTTCCACGAGTGGTTCGGTCGGGGCTTCCCGCGGGATCGATGCTTCGGTCGGCTCGGCGACGATCGTTTCAGCCTCTAGTACTCGAACGCGTTCGGCTGCAGGCGCGACGTCGACCACCGCCAGTTCTGTGCCCGGCGTGGGACGGAACTGCGAGCCGATGTATGCCATAGTTGCGACTAGGGCCGCGGTGATTCCGGTAGCCCATGCCGCGGAGCGAAACCAGGATCGCCCGCGAGTAACGCCCTCGACTCGGATTGGCTGTTTTCCGTTCGTTCCGGCGTCGCTCAGCGCGCGCCGCAGTTTCGATCCGTCCTGAGTAAGTTTGTAGTAAGCCTCCACCGAGGGCGCAGAGTGCGCATTGAGGAGCGCGGCTTCCAGCGCTCCCGTGCTGAACGCGACGCTTTCACCGCCTAGCTTGTCGCGAAGCCGATCAAGCCCGCGGTGAATCCGTTGCGTAATCGCGGGCCGCGACACCGACGACTCGTGCGCGATTTGTTCGTGCGTCTTGCCTTCAAGGTAATGGGAGACTACCGCGTAGCGTTCTTCGTTGGGAAGTGCGGTTATGGCCTCGTCGATTCGGGACTGAATCTCGGACCAGAGAATTGCGGCATTCTGCTCAGTCGAGTGCTGCGACTTGGACCATGACTGTTCACGGTCCTTCCGCTTGGATTCGGATCGCCGGCGATCGATTGCCCGATGCGTCGCAACTCGATGCAACCACGCCCCTAACGGAGCGGCGCTCGTAGGGGGGTGCTCAATGAGAGCGATGAAGCACTCCTGGGCGACGTCCTCGGCCTCGGGGTGGTCGTGAGTGACGCGCAGCGCCGCGTGGTAAACAAGCGCCCCGTACTTGCGTATCAACTGTTCGACCGATTCCGCATTCCGGTGGGCGGACCAATCTTCGACTAGCCGTTTGTCGTCCGGGCTCATCGTGCGAATGTACTCCGCGGTCTGAAACGCGAACCACACTTCGAGATCGGGATCTTGCCTATAGTAACGGAGCCGATTGCGAATCCGTAAGCGGTCCGCCCGCCGTTCCGAATCGGTCGAGCGACAGGCTCAATTGTAGTAGCGAGACAGCGTCTCGGCGACCACCGCCGGCTTCTCGCCGCCCTCGACTTCGATCGTCACTTCCGTCGCCACCTGCACGCCGCCTTTCACGTCCTCGACGCTGAGCAGTTTCGCCCGCGCCCGGACCTTGCTGCCGACTGGAACGGGAGATGGGAAACGCAGCTTGTTCAGGCCGTAGTTGACACCCATCTTGACGCCGCTCACGCGCCAGACCTGCGCCATCAGGTGAGGAATGAGCGAGAGCGTGTAGTAACCGTGCGCGATTGTGGTCTTGTACGGCGATTCGCGCTTGGACCGCTCGACGTCGATGTGGATCCACTGGTGATCGAGCGTCACATCGGCGAACTTGTTCACGTCCGGCTGCGTTACCGTGTGCCATTCCGACACGCCAATTTCCTTGCCGACGAACGATTTGATGTCGTTGAACGCAATCTCGCGCGGCGCCATGGGCGTCTCCTTCCATGAAATATACGGCCGCAGCATAGCGCGGCGGTGCCGCTCGAATCACGCGCCGCTACAGATGCCTTCCAAGCGCCAGGCCCGCGAAGATCAGCGCGACGCCGAGAACGTTCTGGGAGATGATGTTTGCCGCGGCCAGCGCGTACTGTGAATCGCGAATCAGCGTCGCGCTGTTGAACGCGAACGTCGAGTAGGTCGTGAACGCGCCCATGAA
>CAYUZD010000053.1:0-6022 GCA_964449475.1 uncultured Nitrospirales bacterium | reverse complement strand
GTCTCCCGGCATCAGCCCTTCAACACCGCCGCGATGCCCTCGCACAGCGTGTCCATGTTGCTCTCGGTCATCCCGGCGACGTTGATGCGCCCGCTCCCGACGATATAGATCCCAAACCGGTCGCGCAACGCGTCCACGTGCTTCTTGGTCAGGCCGGAGTACGAGAACATCCCGCGCTGCTTCGCGATGAACGAAAAGTCCTGCGCGGCGCCTTTCTTCCTCAGCGTCGCGACGAACAACTCGCGCATGCGGTGGATGCGCGCGCACATCTGCTTGAGTTCCTGCTCCCACTCCGCGCGTAGCGCCGGGTCCTTCAGCACGGTCGTCACGATGGACGCCCCGTGCGCCGGAGGGTTCGAGTAACTCACGCGGATTGCGCGGCGCAGATGCGTCAGCGTCGTCTCTGCGGCGTCCTTCGTCCGCGCGACGATGCTGAGCGCGCCGGTCCGCTCGTTGTACAGGCCGAAGTTCTTCGAGAACGAACTCGATACGAGCATTTCGCAGCCGTCCGAAATGAACCCGCGCAACCCGCGCGCGTCCGCCTCGATAGACTCGCCCAGGCCCTGGTACGCGAAATCGAAGAACGGCAACAACTTCTTGCTGCGCGACAGCTCCGCGATCTCGTTCCACTGCGCCTCCGTCGGGTCGATTCCGGTCGGGTTGTGGCAGCACGCGTGCAGCAACAGCACATCGCTCGCACCGGTATCCTGCAGCGCCTTCATCATGCCGGCGAAATCCAGCCCATGCGTCGTCGCGTCGTAATAGGGATACGTCTTCACCTTGTGCCCGGCCGCCTCGAAGATCCCCGGATGGTTCGGCCACGTCGGCTCGCTGAGCCATACCGTCGACCCCGGCCGCAGCGTGCTCAGCAAGTCCGCGGCGACCCGAATCGCGCCCGTGCCGCCCGGCGTGTCCGCCGTGGCTACGCGGCCCGACGTGACGATCTCGTGGCCCGCGCCGAAGATGAGTTCCTGCACGCGCGCCGTGTATTCCTGCGCGCCCTCGATCGGAAGATAGCTCTTCGTCGTCTCCTCGCGAAGCAACCGCTCCTCGGCCCTCTTCACAGCCGAGAGCACCGGCGTCTGACCCGATTCGTCCTTGTACACCCCAACCGTCAGGTTGATTTTCTTCGGATTCGGGTCCTTCTTGAACGCCTCAGTAAGGCCGAGGATGGCGTCCGGCGGCGCCGGTTGGAGCTGGTCGAACAGCATGCTTCTCCCTTCCAGTCGTTCGCTGTCGTTGCGGGAAAGTCGGGCGCGAGGCCACTCGTAGAGCGCCCGATTATAGCCGGATCGCATGCGCATTCCCAACGCGCCGGGGGACTCAGGCCCGCCACGTCCCGTAAGGGTGCTGCGCGAGATACGTGTTCCGATAACGAAGATCGCGGGACACTTCCTCGCCGATCCAGGGCGGGAGAGCGACCGCCTCATCCACTGTGTCGAGTTCGACCTCGGCCACGATCAGCCCGGCGTTGGCCCCGTCGAACACGTCGACCTCCCAGTCATGCTCAGCGTGCCGCACACGGTACCGCGTCTTCGAGACTACACCGCCGGGGCACAACCGGATCAGGGCTTCCGCATCCTGGATCGGGATTGCGTACTCGAATTCCTCGCGCGAGATGTCCGGCGACGATTCCTTTACATTGAGGAAGGCGCGTGTCCCCTCGATCCGCACGCGTACAGACGCCGGCGGACCGTATGCGAGGTAACCCTGACGCATCGGTGTAGCCCTTGCGCCGTCGCGCCAGCCGTCGCCCTTGACCAAAAACTTCCGTTCGATTTCTCGACCCAACGCGTCGCGCTCCTTCGAAATCACGGTTCGATGATACGCGAGGTTCTCCGGCTGCCCCAAAATCGGCCGTTCAAAAACGTGCACAGTGCCCGCCTGCGTCCGGTGCCCGCAATTGCGGGCGATCTTGGCGACAAATTTTGTTCCGGGCATCGCCAAAAATTGGAATCGCATGGTACAGTCCGGATGACTGTGCGTGTAGTGGGGGAAGGGACCGTACCCTTGGGGACCCAGCAAGTCCACCAGGGCCGTGGTGTGCCCAACTCTCGGAAAACTCTTGACAAGTAGGTACGTGACAAGGAATTACGGCGGCAACTCGCGCCGACGCGGGGAAAGACGATCGCATGCTGAGACGGATCAAGAACGACAGGGTGCCTCAGCGCCCCGACACACCCGCTCCGTCCGCGCCGCGCCCCCAGTCGGCCTCGCCCGCGCCGCGCGAGCTCGAAGTCAGGAATCCGGATGGCCGACTCGGGGAAATCCTCGTCGCCGAGAAGATCATCACGTCACAGCAGCTTGAGGAAGGCCTGGCCAAGCGCAAGCAGGACGGCGGATTTCTCGGTCAGGCGCTCATCGAATTGGGCCACATCGATCAAGATACGCTGACGCTCGTCCTGATTAAACAGTGCAAGATTCCTCACCTCAACCTGCTCGACTACACCATCTCTCCGGACGTCAAGCAGATCATTCCAATCGAACTTTGCGGGAAGTACAACGTGTTGCCGATCGACAAGATGGGCAAAATCCTTACGGTCGCGATGGTTGATCCGTTGAACTCGAATGCGCTCGAGGCGCTTCGCACGGCGTATCCGGAGCTTCGAATCAAGCCCATCCTCTGCGACTGGCCGCATTTCCAAGAAGTCTTCCAACAGTTCGCGGCCAAGCAGGCGCCCAAACCGGTACAGGGCCCCGATCTGTCGATCCCGGCCGCTACGCTCGAACCTGAAGAAGAATCGACCGCCGCTCCGGTTGTCGAAGCCGCACCCCTGGCCGAAGTGTCAACCCTGAGCGAAGCCGAAGCCGCTACCCAGGATCGCGGGCCGTCGCCCGTAGCGGCGTTCAACGTGGACGACATCACGTCCGCCATTCGTGAAGGGATGCGCGAGACCATGGCGGCCCTCGAGCGGCGCGTCGCGGAAGCGTCCGATCTGTTGCGCAAAGCGCAGCAGGTCGAGCAGGCATCCGTGGCCGCCGAGCAGAAGCGTGATCTCGGTGTGCGCGAGGCGAGCGCTCCGGCGCGCACGGCCGTTACACCGTCGATCGACGAAGTCTCGGCGTCCTCCAATCCGGCCGGAATGACCTTGGAGAACTTCATCGTCGGCGCCAACAACAAGCCGGCGGTCGAACTGGCGCGTGCCGTCGCGAAGTCGCCCGGCGCCGAACAGAATCCGCTGTTCGTCTGCGGCGATGTCGGCCTCGGCAAGACGCACCTGATCACGGCCATTGGCACCGCGCTCAAGGCCGCGCACGGCGGCAAGCGCGTGGGAATGACGTCCGCGGGACGATTCGTGGACGATGCGATGTCCGCACGCGACTCCCGCGGCCAGGAAGCCTTCCGGCGAGCCTTCGAATCATGGGACGTCGTCATCCTGGACGACGTCCAGTTCCTCGCAGGGCGCGTCGAGGCGCAGGAAGACCTCTTCCACATCTTCAACGCGCTGCAGAAGCGCGGAAAGCAAATCATCCTTGCCGCAGACCGCGCTCCCGAAAAGCTCGGGCTCCTTGAGAAGCGCCTCGTGTCAAGATTCGACAGCGGCGTGATCGCGCAGTTGAACGCGCCCGAGTGGGAAACGCGCGTGAAGATTCTGCGGCACTATGCGGGCCATCTGAAGATTCAGGCGCCCGACGATGTGGTCGCGATGATCGCGATGCGGCATACGAACGACGTCCGGCGCCTCGTTGGCTCGCTGCGAAAGATCGCCGCGGCCGCCAGGTCGAACGGCGGCGCGATTACCGCCGAGCTGGCCAGCCGGATCCTTGCGGAATCGGTCGCGGAGGCCGCGGCGTAACGCCGGCCTGCACGGAAAACATAGAGCGGAACGGAGAAAGTTGGGGGACTGACCCGTGGCAACGAAGACAGCGAAAAAGCGGCTCGGCGACGTATTGCTCGAGCAGGAGCTCATCACCGAGGAGCAACTGCGAGAGAGCGTCGCAATCCAGCGTCAGACCGGCGGAAACCTGGCGACGATCCTCGTCGATAAGGGCTACCTCGACGAGGAAGACCTCGTCATTACGCTCAGCGAACAGCTCGGCATTCCACACATCCGCGTCGCGCACTACAACATCCCCAAGGAAGTGCTCGACGAGGTGCCGGAGACGCTCGCCCGCCAATACCAGATGCTGCCCGTGTCGATCACCGGCGACGTGCTGACACTGGCCATGTCCGACCCGCTCAACATCATGGCGCTCGACGACTTGCGCATGCTCACGAGCTACGAGATCGAGCCCGTTGTCGCGGTGCAGTCCGAGCTTCGCGACACGATCGAGAAGCATTACGGCGTCGGCAAGCAGAGCGCCGAACTCTACGACGAACTCGTCAGCGACAGTAAGGCCGACGGCGTCGAGACCGTCAAAGAAGTCGACGAGATGAGCGATCTCGCGCAGATCAAGGCCGATGCCGAGGACGCGCCCGTCATTCGTCTCGTGAACCTCATCCTGGTCAATGCGCTCGAACAGGGCGCGAGCGATATTCACGTTGAACCGTTCGAGAAAGTCCTGCGCGTGCGATACCGCATCGACGGCAAGCTCGAGGAGACCAAAAGCCCGCCGCGAAACATCCTGCCCGCACTTGTCTCGCGCATCAAGATCATGGCGAGCCTCGACATCGCCGAGCACCGCCTGCCGCAGGACGGACGCTTCCGCATCAAGTACAAGGGCCGCGAGATCGACTTCCGAACGGCGGTGTTGCCCTGTTACTACGGCGAAAAGATCGTGATGCGCGTGCTCGACAAGGGCAACCTCACGCTCGATATCGAACAGCTCGGCTTCGAAGATCAGCCGATGGAGGCGTTCCGCGAGGCCATCGAGCGCCCCTACGGCATGATCCTCATCACCGGACCGACCGGTAGCGGTAAGACGACCACGCTCTACAGCGCACTCCACAAGCTCAATCAGATCTCCGAAAACATCGTTACCGTCGAGGACCCCGTCGAATACGAACTCTTCGGCATCAATCAGGTTCAGACGAAGTCCGAGATCGGGTTTACCTTCGCCAGCGCCCTGCGCCAGATTCTGCGACAGGACCCGGACATCGTCATGGTCGGTGAAATTCGAGACGAGGAAACGGCCGACGTCGCCGTGAAAGCGGCGTTGACCGGTCACCTCGTGCTCAGCACGCTTCACACGAACGACGCCGCGAGCGTCTTCACGCGTATGACCGACATGGGCCTGGAACCCTTCCTCGTCCAGTCGTCCGTTGTGATGGCCGCCGCGCAACGCCTCATGCGCAAAGTCTGCCCCGACTGCAAGGAACAGATCACCGTGCCGAAGGAAGTGCTCGGCCGCGTCCAGTTCCGGCCGGACACGTTCAACGGTAACCCGATTTGGGTCCGCGGACGCGGGTGCAACAAGTGCAAGGGCCTGGGCTACAAGGGCCGCGTCGCTGTCATCGAGGCCATGCCGAACTACCCGGCGCTCGAGAAGCTCATTCTGGGCCGAGCGGCTTCGACCCAGCTCAAGGAACAGGCGATCAAGTGCGGCATGCGGAGCCTCCGCCAGAACGCGCTCTCGAAGGCCGCGTCGTCCGTCACGTCGATCGAGGAAGTGTTGCGGGTTACGGCGGCGGATTAATCCGTTCGCCAAGGGATACAGGGGGGATCATGTCAGTCCAGCAGATGCCGAGTCGAGACATCAACATGAAGGACCTGCTCACGCGCCTCATCCAGATGGGCGGGAGCGATCTCCACATCGCCGTCGGGATTCCGCCCGTTGTGCGCGTGGACGGACGGTGCGAACCGCTGCCGGGGTTCCCGGCGCTCAAGCCCGATGAGTCGCAGCAGCTCATCTATTCGGTGATGAAGGAAGAGCAAATCGCCGAGTTCGAGCGCGAGAAGGAATGCGATATGTCCTTCAGCGTCAAGGGCCTGAGCCGGTTCCGACTGAATGTGTACCGCGACCGCGGGTCGGTCGTGGCCGCGTTCCGCACGATCCCCTTCCAGATCAAGGGCTTCGACGAGCTCGGCCTGCCCAAGTGCGTGTCCGATTTCGCGTACCGGCCGAACGGTCTCGTGCTCGT
>CAYUZD010000052.1:4001-13890 GCA_964449475.1 uncultured Nitrospirales bacterium | reverse complement strand
GCGTACACGAGCACGCCCACGTCGTCGCCGGACGCACCCGCCGCCTCGAGCGCCTTCGCCCCGGCCTCGATCGCGCCGTCGCCCACCGCGACCCCGCGCTCCCACCAGCGCCGCTCGTGGATGCCCGTCAACGCCTCGAGCTGGCCCGGCCGCAGATGGAGCGCGCTGTATACCGGCGCGAGCCGTTCCTCGAGTTCCTCGGAACTGACCACCACCGGCGCGAGCGCGTACCCGATGGCGTCGAGGTGCACGCGCAAATACTTCATGGCGCGTCCTCGACCACGCGCACCGCGAAATTTTCCATGCGATAAATCACGCGGCCGTCCACCACGAGATGGCCCTCCGCGCGCAGCAGCCGCGCGTCGTCGTCCACCGCGGTCACGTTCGCCTCAATCGTCACGCGTTTGTCCGCGGGGATGATCTGTCCACGATACAGCCAGCGGTGTTCTTCGCCCAGCGCGACGCACTGCACGCGCGCGCCCGGACCCGGCGCCCAGCGTTCCGTCGCCAGGAATCGCGTCAGCTGCAAAAATCCTTCCAGCCCCAGCGACCCCGGCCACACGGGGTCCTGGTAGAAATGCGCCCTGAAAAACCACGCCCCCGGATCGACCGCAATCGACGCCGCGACGTGTCCCAGCCCGTGCGGCCCGCCGCGCGGCGTGTATACGTCGATCGTGTCCACCATCCGCATGCGGTCGCCCGGGTACGGCGCGACGCGCGGATACGGGAACGGCGCGCGTTCGGCCCGCTCGGCCGCGGTCGCCGCGTACAGCGTCGCGTCGCGCAACCCGACCTGGTTCGCAAGCGCCTTCGCCGAGAAATATCCGAAGTGTGTGTCGCCCCGGTACGCGCTCCGGCCGCCGCGCTGCACGTCGAAGCTGTAATGTTGGATGATCATCCCGCCCGACTGCGACACGCCCGTGCACTTCACGTGCGTCGCCAGCGTACCCGCGTCGGGCCGAATCGTCTCGTGTTGCACGGCGCTCCCGCCCAGATTGCGGAACCGCAGGTCCGTCTCGCTCGTCAGCGCCGAGCCCATGTACGCCGCGAGCCACCCGCACGGTTGCAGCGCCGTCTCGAGCAGCACCGCGAACGGCATCGTACCGTCGCGGTTCGCCGCGAAGTACCACTCGTCCGCCGGCACGTCGTACTCCGCGAACGCTTCCGCGCCCGCCTTCATCACCCACGGCTCGCCCCGCACGTCCATCACGCGATCGAGAAACTGGAATGGCGGGCGCGGCAACCGCGCAATCACGCGGTCATGATCGAACGGCTTGTAGCGATCGCCGAACGCGTCGGACGGATTGCCCGTCGAAAACGCGAGGATCGATCGGTAGTCGTAGCGCGGTTTCTGCGCCAGCGCGGACGCTGCATCGCGGTCCGCCCAGATTGCCTCCACGCGCTCGCGGGTCAGCCCCGTCAATTGCAGCGACATGTTCGTCATTTCGACCGCCGGCTTGCCGTCCACGTACATCAAGCTGTCGGCGATGACATATGGGCTCGGATTGAACCCCATTTCCTTGATCGCGATCTCGTACACGACCTTCTTCGACGTCCGGTTCACTTCCCCGCGGCATTTCAATTGCCCCGCGACGCCCGGCACCGGTTCGTACACGAACTCGTCCGACTCGCCCAACCAGCCCATGCGCGTCAGGTGCACGCGAAGCGTGTGCAGGCAGCACTCGTACATTAGCGTGCCCGGCATCACCATGTCGTCGACGAAATGGCACGTCAGGAACCAGTCGTCCGGCTGCACGTCCATTTCCCCGCGGATGACGCCCAGGCCGTATCGGCCGCCCGCCGGATCGAGTTCGAGAACGCGATCGACCAGCTCCATCCGGCCCGAAGGCAACGGCGCCGGATTCCGCAGCGGCAGTCCCGCGAACACGCCCCCAAAGCACGCCGCCAGGTCGCCCTGCCGCAAACTCGCGATCTGCTCGTCGCTGTACGACTCCCGCGCCATCGGCACGAGCTCGCGCCAGTCCGCCGGTCGCGTTCCGGACATCGGCCGCAGGTCGAGCGCGGTCTTCACAACGCCCGCGCCCGCGTCCAGTTCATCGCGCGTGAAGAATCCCGCGCAACCGTTCCGCATCGTCAGCAGCGGCTCGCCGTCCACCGTCGCGTCGAAATTGAACCGGAACAGGTACGTATCGCCCTGCCGGAAGAACCGCTCGACGCGAATGTCGTAGTGAATCGTGTCGCCCGGGCCCGGCAACGCCCGGTGAAACGTCACCTGCGCATCCAGCAGCCGGTACATCGCCAGGCCCCGAGTCACCTCGTCAATGCCAAGGTACGCCGACAGCAGCAGGTCCGCCTGGCCCGCCTCCACCGCGATGCACGTCGGAATGCGCCCGCCATCCAGATACCACGCGCCCGGCAAAATGTCATGCTCCGTGATCACGCGGCCCCCGCCGAGCGACCGCGGTTCACCCTCGATGGAGAGGACCCGATCGACCAGCATCAGCGGCTCGTCCGGCAGGCGCACCCGCGTCGGATGCGCGTCCGCCGCCGCCCACGCGGGCCCCAGCGACCGCGCGATCGACCCAATCGCAAACTCAACGCACGCCGCGCGGTCCATTAAAAGCGACCGATCCGCGCCACCGTCTACCGCGGGCAACTCGGAATCGCCCGGTGAAACGCTCCACGATTCCGCAAATTCCTCATAGGTCCTATAAGACCCATTCGACCCATCCGCCGCGCCGGTCACACCAACGGGCAAACTCTCCCCGCCGCCGGCCGCGCGCTCCACGATGCGCCGCTGAAGATTCGCAATCCGCACCGCCAGCCCGCCGGCGTAATCGGCCTGCCGCAGGAATGTCTCGTGCGCGGCCGCGTGTGCCGACTCACGTGCCGACCACGCGCCCACCAGCGGGGCTTCGGCATCGCACGTATCAACCGCAACACGTTCGCGTTCGCGCGCAGGACGAACAATCGGCCGCGCTTCGGGTGTTGTTTGCGGTGTCGCGGTCAAGGCCGTCGGTTTCGCGCCCGGCGTGGAAACGCTGCGCGCCGCACGCCGAGCGGGCAATGCAGCCTCCATCGCCTCATGCCCGATTGGCACCGAAACCGTGCGGGTCGATGCCGGCGCTTCCTCGAACGCCGCCGCCTTCGACGGCTGGCCGTACAGCACCGACAAGTCCACCGGCACCCGCTCCGCCACGAGGTTGCCCAGCATGCGCAACACGAGTCCCGCAGTCCCTCGGCCCGGCACGCACACCGACCGCGCCAGATGCGGCCGGCCCTTCAGGATCTCGCCGATCATGCGCGAGCACGATCCGCCCGGCCCCATCTCCAGAAAAATCCGCGCCCCGTCCGTGTACGCCGCTTCGATCACCTTCGGGTAGTCGATGCCGTAAATCGCCTGCGCGAGCACCGAGTCCGCCGCCGTCTCCGCGTTGACATGGTACGCCGTGCCCCATGCCCCGCTGTAGAACCGGACGCCGCGCGGCTCCATCGTCGGCAGCACGTGCAGGTCGCGATATGGGCCTTGCACCTCCTTCGCGACCTCGCAGTGCACCGTCGTCACGCCCTGCAGCGGGAAGAACTCGCAATCGAGTTTGCGCACGAGTTTCTGCACCGCGTGCGGATCGCCGCCTACCACGCATTCGTGCAGCGTGTTCACGATCAGGCTGTATACCTTCTTGTGGTCCTTCAGCGCCGCGCGCACGACTTTCGCCGGCCGGTCAATGACGCCCAGTGCCCAGTCCACCGTCTTGCCAGCGGGTACCTTCCACGCCTTGCGCACCGCGCGATACTCGCCCGCGAGGTCCTCGGTGAATAGCGTCGAATTGTTGATCCGCTCCAGCATCAGATCGCGGTCCGTCCATGCCTTCAGCGCGAACAGTCCCGCCGTCTCGCCCAGGCTGTACCCGACGACCGCGCCCGGGCGAATGCCGAACCGTTGCACGAGGTCGGCCGCCGCCGTGCCCAGCGCGACCTGCCCGAACAGCGCCGCCTTCGGGTTCGTCAGCGCGGCCGCGGGGGACTCCGGATGCCAGAACACGTCCGGCTCGAACTGGTCGCGGAGCCGCGCGTTCTCGCGGTCCTGTTGCCGGAGCACGTCCGGCCATTCGACGCCCAGATCGCGGCCCATCCCCGCGTACTGGTTGCCGGAACCCGGAAACACGAACGCGACTTCGCCGGACTCGCCCAGCGGTTCGCGCGAGAAAAACACGCGGTCACGCATGCCCGGCGGCACGTCGATCGACCCTTCGCTCTCCGGGCGCCCGTCGCGGAGTCTCCCCTGCAGGAACCCAATCTGCGCAAGCAACTCGTCCGTCGAGCCCGCGACGAATGCCGCGCCAAGTTTCCGGGACGCGTCCTCGCGGTTCTCGTGCCACCACGCCCGCGCAAGCCGCTCGATCGCGTATTCGTTTCGCGCGTCGCAGAAGCTGCGCAGCCGTTGAAGGCCGACATCGAGCGATTCGAGGTTGTTCGATTCGACGCAGAACAGGCCCTCGCCGCGCGCGCCCGTCGGGTGCGATCGTTCCTCAGTGCGTACGGTCGCGGGGTCCTCGAAGGACTCGATCCCGATGTGCACCACGTTCCCGTCCGAACTCCGGCCCGTCATGCCCGCCTTCCGCGGACCGTCCGCACGGTTCCGCAGCCAGTACTCCGGCGCGTCGGAGTCGCGCGCGGGGGGGAGGATCTCGTGGTACGTCGCCAGGCACGCGCGCACGAATGCCGCCAGTCCCGACGCGGCCCCGGCGTGCCCGATCGCGTCTTCGGTCGAGCTCACGCGGCAATAGGCGGCGCTCCGCGCGCGCGCCCATAAATCCGTCGAGTCGTGATCCGGTCCGGCCGCGTCGACGTACTCCGGCGCTTCGCGTTCACTCCAAACGCGTTCCAGCGGACGCGTCTCCGGCGCATTCGAGCCGGCGCCGCTGTTGACCGTGGCGGCATCGCGAATGACCGCGTACACGCGGTCTCCGTCTCGCCGGGCGTCGTCGAGGCGCTTCAATGCCACCGCGGCCGCGCCGTCGCACGGTGTGCGCCGCATGCCGAGCGCTACGCGCGGATCGCCGCAGAAGTCCACTGCGCCCGCCACCGCGAAATCGATGTCGCCGTTTTGCAACGCGCGCATCGCCACCTCGATCGCCCGCAGGCCGGACGTCTCTTCGCTCGATAGCGTGAAACTCGGTCCGCCGAACCGGAACTGGCGCGCGATCCGGCTCGCCGCGATGCTCGCGAGCCCGCCCATCGTCCGGTTCGCTGTCAGCGCGGGCCCCGTCGCGTCGCGCAGCGAAGTCAGCCACGCGCCAAACTCGTCGTCGCCCAGGTGGAGCCCCAGCCGTTTCGCCCACGCGCGGGCCTTGGCCGGCAGCGCCCAGCGCAGCATGTAGTTCGTCGTGTTGAAGTCGAGTCCGATCCCGACATACACCCCCGCGCGGTCCGTATCGACGGCCTCGAATCGGCAATCGTTTAGCGCGCCCGCCGCGACCTGCAGCATCAGCACCTGCTGCGGCAGCATCTCCTCCATCTCGCGCGGCGGGATGCGGAACCGATCGAGCGGCGCATCCACTTCGCGCAGATAGTGCCCGCGCACGTCCTGGTTCGCATGCGGACTGCCGCGGTACCACGCGCTCTCCCGGATGCCCCACCACCGGTCCGGCAGCGTCGTGTCGTGCGCCACGCCTCCCCCGAGCACGCGCTCCTGGAACGCGCGCAGCGAGTCCCACGGCCCGAACCGGGCGTCCATACCGACCACCGCGACGGAGTTCGCATCGTTCGACTTCGGCAATCTCGCGACCACTTCGTGCGCGCGTTCGGGCAGCCATTCTTCCAGGACGACGTGCGCGTTAATCCCGCCGAAGCCGAACGCGCTGACGCCCGCGCGGCGCGGCGTCTGCTCGTCCCGCCGGTTCCAGGCGCGGCCCGTCAACAGCACGCGGAACGGGCTGTCCTCCATCCGCATTGCGGCCGGCGCGCGGCGGAAATTCGCCGTGGGCGGAAGCGTGCCCTCCTTCAGCGCAAGCAAGGTCTTGATCAGCGCCGCGGATCCCGCCGCGGTCAGCAAATGCCCGATGTTGGATTTCACCGACCCGATCACGCACTGGCCCGGCGTCCAGCCGCTGCCGCCCCAGAGGGTGCGCAGGCTCTCGAATTCGACGCCGTCGCCCAGCGGCGTGCCCGTCGCGTGGCACTCGACGAGATCGACGTCCTGCGGCGCGATCCCGGCCTGCTCGTACGCAGCGCGCATCGCGCGCACCTGGCCGTCGGACGATGGCGCCAGCAGCCCGCCGCCCACGTCGTTCGACACACCGATACCCCGAATCACGGCGTAAATCCGATCGCCGTCGCGCACCGCGTCTTCCGTGCGCTTGAGCACCAGCACGCCCGCGCCTTCACCCACCACCAGGCCGTTGCCGCGTTCGTCGAACGGCGAGCAGGTGCCGGTGGGGGAGAGCGCGCGCAACTGCGAGAAGCCCATCTGGGTGTACAGCGCGTCCGGCCGCGAGAGGCCGCCCGCCAGCATCGCGTCCGCCCGGCCCGCGAGCAGTTCGTCCGCGGCGAGTTTCACCGCGTACAGCGACGACGCGCACGCCGCATCCAGCGTCATCGATCCGCCGCCCAGTCCCAGCGCCGTCGCCAGTACGCCCGCGGGCATGCCGGTCACGAATCGGTTGAGCGGATGCACGTCGCGCGCGGGGGCCGGCGCGCCCGCGCCGAGAATCTTCTCTTCGAGTGTGCGGCCGATCGTCTGTTCGGCGATCGCGGCGGCGCTCTCCGTCGGCAGCGCGAGGTTGCCGAGGATCACGCCGGTGCGCGACGCATCGACGCCCGTCATATTCGCGTCCGCGTACGCCTGTGCGCCCGCCGCCAGCAGAAGTCGGGTCGAGGGATCGAGCTCCGCCGCATCGTCCACCGGCAACGTCAGCCGCGGGTCGAGCTTGAGCTCGTGCGCGATGAAGCAGCCGCGGGTCGAGTACACCTTGTCAGGCTGGCCCGGCCGCGCGTCGAACGCTTCCGCGGCGTCCAGCGCCCACCGGCCCGGCGGAACCTCGCGCGCCGCGTCCCGCGCGTTGACGATGTTCGCCCAGAACTCCTCGAAGTCCCGCGCGCCGGGGAACACGGCGCCGATCCCGACGATGGCTATCGTGCCTCGCGGTGCGGTCATCGCGCGTCAGTCCTTGAGCGGCTGCAGCGGCTGGTTCCTGCGGAAGGCCTCGTTCAGCGACGCGTCCATCACGCACTCGTAGCCGCCGATCCGCGCTACCAGCGCCCCGTTCGCGGGATCGATGAACTCGATCGCCGCCGCCGCGCCGTGGCCGGACGATTTCTCGATGCGCGCCTCGATGCGGACTCCCCCCTTGGGGAACGCCGTCTGGAATTGTTCGTAGCGGCCGATGCGCACGGGCAACGACCCCATGTTGAACCGGTTGTAGCTCCACAGGATCAGCGCCTGAAACGCGCAGTCGATCGCGAGCGGGTCCGCGATCCAGCGCCGCCGCATCGGCTCCGCGATCCAGAGGTCCGGCGCAGGCGCCGCCTCGCTCGTCACCGATATGCCCATGTCCCCGCACCCGTCCACCGAGACAATGCCCTGCATCATCGGGCCGTGAAACAGCAGGCCCCGGTACAGGTCGTCGCGCGACCCGCGGTACGCGGGAAGCGTGCGCTGCGCAAGCGTCGCTGCGGCCGTGTCAAACGTCGTCCCGAGCAACAGGGTCGCCGCGCTGTGCAGCACCGCTCCGCCCGCGCCGCGAAGTTCGACCGATACGGCGCTCCGCCCGTCGCGCGATTGAGGTTTCGATACCGCAAGTTCCAGCGGCACCGGCGCGCCGTTCTCGACGATCACGCCCTTGAGCACGCGCAGGTCTTCGATGCCGACAAAGCGCAGGCCCGGGTTCGCGTGCAGCGCCGCGTGCGCCATCCACTCGATGTACATCGCCACCGGCAGCACCGGACGCCCGTCGATTACGTGCGACGCGAGAAACGGAAACTGTTCAGCCGTGATCTCGACGGTGAGCGCGGTCGTCAGTATCGTCTGGGCCGGCGCGGCGCGATCGCCTGCGCCGGTGCCCGCGAGAACCACGATTTCCGCGTCGCCGCCCGCGCCAAGTTCGTCCACGAGCAGTCGCGCGCCCGCGTCAAGCGGAATCACCCCGACGCCCTCTTTCTCGAATACCTTGCGCAAGGCCGGCGTGACCATGCCGCCGTCCCACGGGCCCCAGTTCAGCGACACCACGCGACATCCCGGCCTGCGCGACGCCTCGACTCGCGCAATCTTGTTCAGCGCCTCGTTCGCCATCGCGTAGTCCGCCTGCCCGGTGCGCCCGAATCGGGCCGTCGACGACGAAAACAGCGCGAGGAATTTCAGCGGCGTCCCGCCGATCGCGGCGAGCAGATGGCGCAATCCGTCCACCTTCGTACCGTACACCGCGTCGAACTGCTCCGCGGTCTTGTCTTCGATGCGCCGGTCGGCCAGCACGCCCGCGCCGTGCACGACGCCCGCAATCTCGCCGAGTTCCTGCCGGATCCGCGCGACCACCCTCGTCACGTCGTCCGCATTGCGCACGTCCGCCGAGTAGTACCGGACGTTGGCTCCGGCCTTCGCAATCGAGTCCAACGCCGCACGAATTTCCCGCGTGCCCACTGTCTCCCGGAACGCGCGTTCGAGTTCCGCTGGCGACAGGGGCTTCGCAGCGCGTTCCAGCAGCGCCTTCTTCATCTCGCGTTCGTCGGAAAGCCCGCGCAGCCATTCCGGCTCGGCCCCGGGCATCGGCGAACGCCCAATCAGCGCGAGCTTCGGCGTGCCCTGCCGCGCAAGCGCAAGCGCGCACGCCGCCGTCACGCCGCGCGCGCCGCCGGTCACGACAACGACGTCATCCCCACTTAATGTCACACGGGCGTTCACGGAGTCCGCCGATTGCAGCGTAATCGTCGTGACGCCGTCCGGCCCGATGCCCGTTTCGACCGGGCCCTCGCATAACACCTCGTCCGCGAGTGCGTCCGCGGCCTGATCCGTATCGGAAAAGTCCGGCGCGAGATCGATCGCCCGAACGGTCACGTCCGTCCACTCGCGCGCGGCCGTCTTTGCCAGGCCCGCGAGCGCGCCCGCTTCCGGCTCCGCGATGCGCGCGGAGTCGCGCAAGCCGAACGCGCCGTCCAGCCGCTGGACACATGCAAACAATTTCGCGCCCGCCGTCTTCGACTGGCGAAGCGCGCCGCCCCACGTCTTCACGGCCAAAAATTCGTCGCGCGCGCGGCCCGTGCCCAGGAAAATCACGCCCGCAAGCTCGGGCGCCGGTACCGTCGCGCTGGGATCGCCTTCAACAGCCGCGAATCCGCGCGCGCGAAGCGCTCCCGCCACCGCGGCGCGCAATGCCGTCTCGTCGCCCACAACCGCAATCGTGCCGCCCGGCCGAACATCGATTCTGGCGCGCGCCGAAGCGGGGGAGAGCGGTTCGCGGACCAATACCTGTCGCGACAACGGCGCGTTGACTGCGACCGGCCGTACCGGCGTCACTGTTCCGCCGCGCGGGAATTTCGCCGACGCCGCAACGCCACCCGTGCCCGACTCGAGCGCGGCGATCACGTCCCGCAGCGTCACGAGCCCGCCCAGTGTTTCCGCCTCGAGCGTCGGCGCATCCGGCACGCGTTCCTGAAACGCGGACAGGATCTCGACACGCTTGATCGAATCGATGCCAAGATCCGCGTCCAGCGCCATGTCCAGTTCCAGCATGTCCGCCGGGTACCCGGTCTTTTCCGACACAATGTCGAGCAACACCGCGCCCGCGCCGGACCTCGCCGCGCCGCGCTCCGGCCGGACCGATCGGGCAGGCGGCGCGACTCCAGGTCGGACCTGCGCGGCCGCCTCGCCAAGTCTCGCAACGATGTCGCCCAGTGTCGCGATTGCGCCCAGTTCCTCCGCCTCCAGACTCGGCAG
>CAYUZD010000052.1:1322-3901 GCA_964449475.1 uncultured Nitrospirales bacterium | reverse complement strand
GTCGCGATTGCGCCCAGTTCCTCCGCCTCCAGACTCGGCAGTCCCGGCACGCGCTCCTGCAGCGCCGACAAAATCTCCACGCGTTTGATCGAGTCGATCCCCAGGTCCGCGTCGAGCGCCATCGACAACTCAAGCATCTCGCGCGGGTAGCCCGTCTTCTCGGACACGACCTCAAGCAGAATCGAAGCCACGCCTTCCGTCACCGCGCCGGCGTCAGATTCGCAATCGGCCGCCGGAGCGATCTCCGGTGCGGGTCGCGATGTCTCCGGGCGCGCTGGCCTGGCCGGCGTCTCGCCACCCGCGAGCCGCTCGAACAGCCGCTCCTGTTGCTCGATCAGCCGGCCAAACGCCCGCGCCGCCTCTTCCTGGCCATGCAGATACTGCGCGTGCACGCGCGCGGTTTGCTCCTGCATCCGTTGCAATGCCGCGAGGCTCTCCTGCGTCTGCCGGAACAGATCCGCGAGCGGACCCGCGGCCTGCGCCGGCGCAATCGGACTCGTCTCTTGCGCCGCCGTGTCCGTCACATTCCGGACCTGTCGCGCGTCCGCCTCGCCGGACCGGTGTCCGCCCGACGGTGCCGGTCCGCTCGACTCCGCCCGCACAATCGGCGCGCGCGGCTTCGGTTTCGACGCCTCGCTCCGGTAGTTCGCTCCGCAAATCGGCACCATCATGCGCCGCGCGGATTTCTCGTCCTGCGCCGCGGGTACGTGCGCGTCGTCCCACCGCGTCAGGCCGCACGCGCGGCCCTCCGCGGCCAACGCGGCAATCGCGCGCGCCAGATCCGCGACGCCGTCCCGCGCGCCGTTCGACGCGTCCACGGCGATCGCGCGATGCGGAAGTGTGCCCAGAATTTTCCCGATCAACGCCGTCAGGCGCGCCCCCGGACCCATCTCGATGAACGTCCGAACGCCCGCCGCATACATCGCCTCAATTTCGCTGACGAACTCGACGGGTCTCGCGAGCTGGTTCGCCAGCAGGTCGCGCGCGGCCTCGGTGTCCGACGGATAGACGCCCGCCGTCGTGTTGGCGTACACCGGCATGCGTAGCGCGCCGAACGGCGCGGCCGCGACCGCCGCGCGAAACGGCGCCGCCGCGTCCGCCACGAACGAACTGTGGAACGCCGCCGCGACATTCAGCTTCGTATTCGAAATCTTCCTGGCCGTGAACGCCTTCGACGCCCGATCGATCTCGGCTTTCGCGCCGGAAAGCACGATCTGATCCGGCGCGTTCTTGTTCGCCGGTGTCAGCGAGAGGTTCTCCCCGCGCAACACATCTTCGATTTGGGGCAGCGTCGCCCGCACCGCAAGCATGCCGCCGCGGTCGCCGCCGCCCGATTCCATCAGCTCGCCGCGCCGCCGCGACAACGCGATCAGCGTCGCCTCGTCAAACGCGCCCGAGGCGCACAACGCGACCAACTCGCCGTAGCTGTGCCCCGCCGCGCACGCCGGTGCGATGTCGAATCGTTGCAACACGCGATACGCCCCAAGGCTGACCGCGCCCAGCGCCGGCTGCGCCACCGCCGTCGCGCGCAACGCCGCCTCGTGCGCCGATCTCGTCATCGCGTCGAACGCCGGATGCGGATAGACGACGTCGGACAGCCGTTCCCGGCGCTCGTTTTCGCCAATCCCCTCGTCCGCGCACGCGAGCGTGTCGAGCATCTCGGGGAACAGACACGCCACATCGTTCAGCATCCCCGGGTACTGCGCGCCTTGCCCCGGGAACACCGCCGCAAGCGACCCCTCCGCCGCGCCCACGCCGTATTGCGCGCCGTCCGGCAGCGACCACGCGGCATCCGGCGACTTTTGCAGTTGCCCGCGCAGGCCGTTGACGAGTTTCGCGAGATCGGTCTTGTCACGTTCAACCACGAACACGAGCCGATACTTGTCCGCCGTGTTGAACGCCTCGCGCGACGCGTGCGCCGCGTCGCGGATCGCGGCCCAATCGCGATCGGCGGGAATCGCCCCGAGTTTGTTCTGCACTTCCTGCACGCTCGCGCCCGAGTACGCGAAAATTTGCACGTGGCCGTCCCAGTCCGGCGCGGTCTTCTTCGCGGAGTACTCCTCGACCACGACGTGAAAATTGCTGCCGCCAAATCCGAACGAGCTCACGCCCGCGCGGCGCGGATGGCCCTTGCGCGGCAGCCACGGCCGCTTCGCCGTGTTGACGTAGAACGGCGACGTCCCCGGTGCGACGGAGTCCGCCGGCTTCTCCACTTTGATCGTCGGCGGCAACACCTTGTGCTCGAGCGCCAGCGCGGCCTTGATGAGGCCCGCCGCGCCCGCCGCCGCCTTCGTGTGTCCGATCTGCGACTTGATGGACCCCACCGCGCACCAAGGCGCGCGCCCGTTCAACTCGCCGAATACTTCGCGCAACGCGCCGGTCTCGACCGCGTCGCCGCGGGCCGTGCCCGTCCCGTGCGCTTCGAGCAGTTCGATGGTGTCCGTCGCGATACCCGCTGACGCATACGCGTCGCGCAGCGCCTTCACCTGCCCCGGCGCGCTCGGCGCATAGATCGCCTCGCCCTTGCCGTCGCTCGACGATCCCACGCCGCGAATCACCGCGTGAATCCGGTCGCCGTC
>CAYUZD010000052.1:0-1222 GCA_964449475.1 uncultured Nitrospirales bacterium | reverse complement strand
TTCAGGTATTTCGAGATGCGCCCCGCGACGACGTTGCCCAGCAGCCCGGGAAACGAGTTCTCCTGCCACGGCACGTACCGCTCGCTCACGCGCTGCACGATGTCGTCCGCCTGCGCCGCGCTCAGCCCCGACTCGATCAACGCCTCGCGCCACATCGGGTGGCCCAGACGCGCGCCGAGCGGAATCACGAGTTCGAGCGCGCCCGTCACGCCGAGAATCACGCTCGCGCGGTCGCGGTTAAACGACTTGCCGCCCGGACCGTAACCCGCGTCGATCAGCGCCTGTTCCGCCGCCACCATCCCCAGCAACTGGCTCGTGTCCGTCGCCTCGAGCGCGTTCGGCGGCACGCCATACTTCAGCGGATCGAACGGGTACGGCTCGATGAATCCGCCGCGCCGCGCATACGTGAAGTCCGGCTTCTTCTTGTCTTCGGAAAAGTAGTCCGCGGGGTCCCAGTGCGTCGCCGGCACGTCCCCGATTGCGTCCGCGCCGCGCTTGATCAGCGACCAGAACGCCTCGGCCGACGGCGATTTAGGGAACAGGCACCCGATGCCGACAATCGCCAGCGGAGGGAACGGCGCGCGCGCAACTGCGTCCCGTGTGGAAGTCGAGTCCGACACTACAGCACATCCTCCCCCGCGGCCGCGCCGGCCAGTTCGCCGAAGTACGGCCGCAACTCATCCTGCGATTTCGGGCGCACGCGCGACGACTCCGGCGCAAGCGGAATCCCCTGCGCGCGCAGCGCGTTCGCACGGTGCAGCACCGCGGCACCGTACAACAGGTTGCGCGCGACGTCCGCCACGCGCCGGTTTTCCACCGGCTCCAGGCAACTACCCTGCGCCCACTCGTTGAACGCGCCCATCGCCGGCCCGCACCAGATCTGGTAATCCATTACCCGCTCCGCGTCGCCGGAATTCGCCCAGTTCGACGACTGCCCGAGGTACCAGCGGAACACCAGCGCCATTTTATGCTTGGGGTTCTTCGCCGCGCGTTCTATCTGCCGCGGGTCGCGCTCGCGGAAAAACGCTTCCGTCTGTCGCCACACTTCGTCGAGGCCCGTGCGAAATACCGTCTTCTCGAGTTTCTCGCGTTCCGACGCCGGGATCTCGTCGATCGATCCGCACGCGCGATACAGTTCGTACAGCTTCGACGCCCGCATCGCGAACATCGTCCCGCGTTTGAGCACCTGCACCGTCACGCCCATCTCGAACATGTCCGCCGC
>CAYUZD010000051.1:7260-13964 GCA_964449475.1 uncultured Nitrospirales bacterium | reverse complement strand
CGAACGTGTCGCGCTGCTGGCCTTCCACGTCGAACGCGCTGTACTCGAGCCGGTTCCCGTCGATCTTGATGTCGAGCACCTGGTACGTCGCGACGTTCGTCATACCGAACTGCGTGTACGCGAAATCGCCCTGTTCGTAGAATTTCGTGCCGGATACGGACACGATGTAGATCGTGCCCTCCGCGGGCGAACCGACCGGCTGCTCCGCGCGCATCGGGTATGTGCGCAGGTAGGCGTGATCATGCCCCTGCAGCGCGAGGTCGAGGTGGTATTTGTCGAACAGCGCGCCCCAGAACTGCCGCACGGCTTTGTTATCGCGGTTCAGTCCTGAGGAATACGCGGGGTGATGGTACACCGCGATGTTCCACGTCGCGTCCGAATTCCTGAGTTGCTCCTCGAGCCACGGCGCTTGCTCCTCGATGGCGCGGTTCGAGTCGAGCATGATGAACAGCGTATTGCTGTAACGCACCGTGTAACACAATTCGCCGAGCGGGCCGTCATCCGGCAGCGCGAACTGATCGAGATACCATTGCGGATTCCCGCCCTGGTACTCGTGATTGCCCGGCACCGGAATCAGTTGCCGCCGGCCCCAGATGCCTTCGGCGTTATGAAACAGCTTGTCCCAGTCGTCGCGTTCCGCACCGCGGTTCACGAGATCGCCCGCCATGATGTAGAACGCCGCGTCGGGCCGGTGTGCGAATGATTTCCGGATCAGATTGCCCCACGTGTCGAGCCCGTTCTGCGCGTCGCCCATGTAAAAGAACGAGAACGGCACCACTTCAGCGGGGGCCGTAGTGAATTCGGCCGTCTCGCGCCAGTGTCCCACGCCGTCGCCGACAGCGTAGGCATACGTCTCGTCGGCCTCGAGCCCGGTCAACTCGACCGTGTGCCAGTACACGACCGGGTCGTTGATCAGCGTGTTCTGCACGAGCTTGCGCGACTGCGCCGCGACGACCGTGGCCGTGCTCGCATCGAACGGCGCGTCGGACTTCTTGGCAAACGCAAGCGCGCCCCCAGCCGTGTCGATTCCCGTTCGCCACTGAACCGTTTGCGTCGTCTGCGGATCGCCCGTCCACGTGAGCACAACGTGGTCCGGCGCGGGCGAGGACGGGTGCTCCGTCGTACGGAACTCGCCCATGAGCTGCGCGTCACGGCTGCGCTGGGTGACGCCGCGCACGAGGATCGCGCCCTTCAGCGTTTCAGGCAATTCCTCGATCGTATCCTCGCGGTCCGTGTAGGGCCGCGCGCCGGGCTCCATCGCGGCAATCGAGTGCAGTCCGGGATACACATTCGTGATCTCGAGAGTCTCGGCGTCGCGTCCGCGGCGCGCCTGCACGCCGACGAAGTAGTGCTCGCCTCGCCCCGTGAGCGAGTTCACGCCGAGCCCAACTTCACCGGCCTCGAAGTCCATTGTCCACACGTCGTATTCGCGCCCACCGGCCTTCACGCGCGACTCGCTTCGTTCGAATTCGCGCGACTCCAGCCAGAATGGCTCGCCGATCAGGCTCGTATCGCGCACGACGCTCACCGTCACCGGTACGTTGACCTCAAACAGCAGGTATTCCTCTCCGAGCGCCTGCTTTTCTTCGTCCGTCAGGAAGTTGACGGCGTCCGCCGCGGTGAACCGCTTCAACTCCGAGGTTTGCAACGTCTCCTGCATGCGGCGGACAACGCCCGCGACGACGTCGTGGATGGATGCGTGCGTGCCGACGTGCGCGAACACCGGCACGGACGCGGGGATCAATAGCGAGGCGAGGACGCGCTTCAACATCGTGGACACTCCTTCAACCGGTAACGGAACCGCACGCCCGGCACGGACTCGGCTCAAGCACTCTGACGCCGAAACGTCAGGGCAAGGTTACCGGATGAGATAGCCGGAGGCCAACTCGTTGAACGCCGCGACTTGCGCGGACTCCCATGCCGCGTCCTTCGCGCGTTCCGCCGCGAGCAGCCGAGCCACCGCCGGCGCCATCGTCATCGCGTCGCGCGCGTCGAGGAACAACACGCGCGTTCGCCGCGCGAGCACGTCCTCGACCGTCCGCGCCATCTCCTCGCGCGCCGCCCACACCACTTGCGCGCCCGTCACCGGCACGCGCTCGCCGAGTGGCCGCGCCAACTCAGGCTGGGCGGATTCGAGTTTCGATATTTCGCGGGCGTCCGCGCCATAGACGCGCAACCGGTCGTCCTGCGCGGTGTCCACCGCCGCATGCAATGCCAGCTCGTGGGTCGCGCACTTGCGCGACTCGAGTCCGCCGACGGCCGCCGCGCGATCGACGACGTCTTCCGCCATCTTGCGATACGTCGTCCATTTGCCGCCTGTAATCGTCACGAGGCGCGACGGAGACACGTCGATGACATGATCGCGCGAGATGGCGGACGTGCGAGCATACCCTCCGGGTTTCACCAGCGGCCGCAGTCCTGCGAACACCGAGCGTACGTCCTCCGCGATCGGCGCAGGGTGGAGATACTTGCGCGCGTGGTGCAGCATGAACTCGATCTCTTCGGGCAGCGCTCGCGGCTCGATGGCGGCGTCGTCCACTTCGGTGTCCGTCGTGCCGATCACGACGTGGTTGTGCCACGGAATCGCGAACATCACGCGGCCATCGTCCGTCTTCGGCACCAGGATCGCGGAGTCGCCGGGCAGGAACTTTCGATCGACCACGATGTGCGCGCCCTGGCTCGGCACGACCATCCGCCCCGCGGACGCATCGTCCAGATGCCGCACGCGATCCGTGAATACGCCGGTCGCGTTGATGACGACGATCGCGTGGATCTCGAATTCCGCGTTCGATTCCACGTCGTGCACGATGGCGCCGCACACTTTCCCTTCCTGCTTCAGCAACGACTCTACGCGGACGTAATTGACGGCGGCTGCGCCATGGTCCGCGGCCGTCTGCGCGAGCGCGAGCGCCAGCCGCGCGTCGTCGAATTGCCCGTCGTGGTACAGCACGCCGCCCAGCAACCCGTCGCGCCGGAGCGTCGGCACCTGGCCGAGCGTCGCCCGCCGGCCCAGGTTCCTCGAAGGCGCGATCCCGTATCGGCCCGCCAGCAGGCCGTACACGCGCAGCCCGAACCCGTAGTACGCCGCCTGAGTCGCGCGATAGGTCGGGATGACGAACGTGAGATCGTGTACCAGGTGCGGCGCGTTCCGCAACGCGCGGCCGCGTTCGCGCAGTGCGTCCAGGACGAGCGTAATGTTGCCCTGCTCGAGGTAGCGCACCCCGCCGTGCATCAGCTTCGTCGCGCGGCTCGAGGTCGCCTTCGCGAAGTCCCACTGCTCGACCAGCGCGGTACGGTAGCCGCGCGACGCCGCGTCCGCCGCCGCGCCCAGGCCCGTCGCGCCTCCGCCGATGATCAGCACGTCCCATGGCGCGGTCTCCCCGCGCAAGCGCGCCAGCATCGCTTCCCGCTGCACCCGAGACCCTCCGAGAGCCACTAGCCTACGGGCGGCGCACGCGCGATGCAATCGCCAGCGCGCTCGCTCGGACACCGCAAAAGCGGTTATTCTCGTTGGCGGAACGTCCTCGGATGAAATCGCTGCTCTATTACCACCTCGAAGCGCACCTCTTCTCGGTGCTCGTCGCGCTGTTGATGCTGGTCCTCGTGGCGCGCATCCTCGGCAAACAGCGCCGCCCGTCCGCGTCGTTGGCGTGGATCCTGGCCATCGTGCTCGTTCCCTATCTCGGCATTCCCGCCTACATCCTCTTCGGCGGCCGCAAGATGCGCTCGTTGCGCGACGACAAGCACACGCTGCACGAATCGCGGCACGACCCGCGCGTGCGCCTGCTCGAGTTCGATCATCCGGCGGAAGACGTACTCACGAGCGAGGGCGTGCGCCCGCCGTCCGCGAAGAACCGGGTCGAGTTCGTGTCGGACGGCATCGTGGCGTTCGACCGGCTGATGCGCGCCATCGAAGGCGCGAAGAAGTCGATTTACGTGCAAACCTACGTCTTCCATGCGGACGACGTGACCCGCGCGATCGTGGACGCGCTCGCAAAGAAGGCCGCGCAAGGGATCGATGTCCGCCTGCTGATCGACAGCTACGGCTCGCTGTTCACGTCCAACCGGTTTCTGCGGCCCTTGCGCGAGAGCGGAGGCCAGGTCGCCCGGTTTCTCCCGGTGCTACCCGTGCAGCGGAACTGGTCCCTGAATCTTCGCAATCACCGCAAGATCTTCGTCGTCGATGGCCGTCACGCGTCCGTCGGCGGGATGAACCTCGGCACGCCGTACCTCGGCCCCGAGCCCGACCCGAAACGCTGGATCGATACGCTCGTTACCATCGAAGGCCCGGCGGTGTCGGACGTCCTCGAAGTATTCTGCAGCGACTGGAACTTCGCCAGTGCCGACCAAATCGACTTGTCCTGCGCGCGTACCGCGCTCGCGCCGGCCACCGAGGGCGACGACATCGTGCAAATCGCCGCCAGCGGCCCGGATGTGGCCGGCGATCCGCTGTACGAGGCCGTGCTCGCGTCGATTCACGCCGCGCGGGAACGCATCTGGATGGTCACCCCCTACTTCGCTCCGGGCGACGAGCTGTTCCGCGCATTGTTGATCCAGGCGCGGATTGGCCGCGACGTCCGCCTGTTGATGCCGAAGCAGTCGAATCACTTTCCCGCGGACCTGGTGCGCGGTCCCTACCTGCGCCAACTGGCCGCGGCCGGCGGCAAGGTGTTGCTCTACGACGGACCCATGATCCACGCCAAGAACATGGTCTTCGACGAGATTACAGCCGTCACCGGCACGGCAAACTTCGACTTGCGCAGCCTCTACGTGAACTTCGAGGTGGCCCTGTTCGCGTACAACCGCGCGCGGGTCTGCGAAATCGCGAACTGGATGGACGGCTACATGCAGCAGGCTGAACGGTTTGACCCCGCGCCTCCAGCGCGCACGCGGCAGTTCATCGAGCAGATTAGCTTTCTGTTCTCGCCCCTGCTCTGACGCGCGGCGGTTACTTCAGTGATTTGCGGATGCGGCTCATCCCGTCCCAGACCGTGTCGAACAGCAGGCGGGTCGCGTCCGTCACTTCCTCGACGGTCTCCTCGGCCGCGCGCCGGACCGGGCGTGCATCGCGCTTAATGCTCTCGAATTTCTTCTCGAGGTCCGCGAATTCCTTCTTCGCGTCCGCCTTGAACAGGTGCGCCTGCACGCGCAACTCGTCGCGAAGGCGTTCCAACCGTTCGAACTCGTCCTTCAAGATTTTCCTTCCGGGTGACTTGGCCATGGCCCGATTCTCCGTTGGGGTTTGAGCGGACAACGCCGGGAATTATATCGCGCGCGGGCCGTCCCGCGAACCCTCCACGCCGCCGCCGAATTGCGCGGGATGGGCGTTTGTATGATAAACTCCTGCGTTTTCCCGTGGCGGCGTAGCTCAGCTGGTTAGAGCAGCGGAATCATAATCCGCGTGTCCGGGGTTCGAATCCCTGCGCCGCTACCACTTCCCTTGCCGGGTTCCCGGAGATTGGCCCCATGGCTGATTCGGGCAGTCAGCTTCGCGACCGCGTCGGTGACGCGTTGCGGGCATTCGGCATCTCCCCCACCGCCGATTCCCTGATCGTCGCCGTCTCCGGCGGACCCGATTCCGTCGCGTTGCTTAATCTCATCGTCGAGGCCGGCTTCCGCCCCGAGGTCGCCCATCTCGACCACCTGACGCGATCCGGCGCCAGTACGGATGACGCCCGGTTCGTCGAGGCGCTTGCCCGGTCGCTCGGCGTGCCGTTTCACCTGCACACCGAGGACGTCGCCAAGGGCGCGGCCGACTCCCCCATGTCGTTCGAGGAATACGCCCGCGAGCGGCGCTACGCGTTCTTCGCGGAGACCGCGCGGGTCTGCGGATGCGCCGCCATCGTCACGGGCCACCACGCAGACGACCAGGCCGAGACCGTCCTGATGCGGATCATCCGCGGCACATCGCCCAGCGGGCTGGCGGGCATTCCCGCCGAGACCGTGCGCGACGGCGTGCGCGTGATCCGGCCGTTGCTCGAAGTCCGCCGGCGCGACGTGATCGCGTATCTGCACGCGCGCGATCTCGCCTATTGCCGCGACGAATCGAACGAGGACATCAGCTTCGCGCGAAACCGCGTGCGCCATGAACTGCTCCCGCATCTCGCCCGCGAGTTCAACCCGCGCATCTTCGACGCCATCGATCGACTGGCCGACCTGGCGCGGGCCGAAGATGAACTCGTGCAGAGAATGGCGGACGATTTCACGGCGAAATGTGTCGCGAAGTGTTCCGTGATTGACCGGCAGGCGTTCGCCGCCGGCGACCGTGCGCTGCAGCGCCGCTGCATCGTCGCGTTGGCGCTGCGCCACGGCGTGCTGCCGGACGCCGAGCGCGTCGAGCGAGCGGTCCATTTCGTACTCGAGGCGCAATCGGCCAAGCTGTTCGATCTGGGCGCCGGCGTGCGGCTCGGCGCTGCGCGGGATTCAGTGTCGATCGTCCTACGCCCGGCGGCCGAACCGGACCGCAGCGAAGTTGCATTGACCGTGCCGGGCGAGACCGAGGCGTTCGGACGGCGGCTCCGCGTCACCATGCTCGACCGGCCGCCGGACGGCCCGCTCTCTGCGTACTGCCATCCGGGCCGCCAGGTGGTCGATGCGCGCGCGCTGCACGGTGACGTGCGCGTGCGCCACCGGCGCAACGGCGACCGCATCGTACCGCTTGGCTTGGGCGGATCACGCAAGCTCAAAGACTACCTGCGCGACGT
>CAYUZD010000051.1:0-7160 GCA_964449475.1 uncultured Nitrospirales bacterium | reverse complement strand
GACCTGCTCCGCGCGTTGTCCATTCCCGCCGTCGTCGATTTCGTCCAGGCGCGCAGCTACCACGGTACGGAATCCGCCGGCGGCATCACGATGCTCGCGCGGCCGACGCAGGACCTGCGAGGTAAACGAGTACTCATCGTTGAAGACATCCTCGACACCGGCGTGACCGCGAAGGCCTTGATCGATTTCGTCCGCGGCGAGGGCGCCGCCGAGGTCCGGTTTTGCGCCTTGTTCGACAAACCCGCCCGGCGCAGAATTTCCGTCCGCGCCGACTACTCCGGGTTCACGGTGGACGACGTATTCCTGGTCGGCTACGGCATGGACTACGACGAGCAGTACCGCGAACTCCCGGCCGTGTACACCTTCTCCTAACCGCGCCGATTCGGCCCGGTTTACGTCCGATTCGCCCTGTTTCGGAGCCAAAACGGCCGCCGAAGGATTCACTATGCGATCGAATTCGGGAGGGTTGAATGGCCACAAGCGAGAACAAATCACCCGCGATGCCCGCGTGGCGGTGGCCCATTGCCGCCGTGCTGATTGTCGCCGGGGCGTTACTCATCGCGCTCCCGGGCACGGTCGCGCATTACACCGGCTACCGCTGGCTCAATCAGCACGCCATGGGTCTCATCGACGAAACTCTCGAACGCGATCAGTCCACGTTCATCGTGATCACCGCCATCAAGACCTCGCTCGCCGTCATCGAGGGCAGCAGCGTCGGAGTCGGGTTCCAACTCGAGATCGGCGACATCGCCCAACCAGCCTATGACTATGTCGATTTCTTTTGGGAGATGTTCCTCTATGCGTTCCTGGTGATGGGGTTCTACAAGATCCTGCTCGAGACCGGCCTGCTCGAACTCGGCATCGCATTCTCCGGATTCGGCCTTGGCCTGCTCGCCATCGCGCTCATCGTCCCGGCGCGCACCGCGGTGTTCTGGCGATGGGGCAAACGAACGCTGCTCGGCGGCCTGTTGTTCGCATACGCCGTCCCCGCGGCGCTCATTGCGACCGATGCGCTCGGCGATCGCTACCTCACCGCGATTCGCACGCAGCATCTCAAGAAGATCGAAGCACTGGAGGGCCAGCTCGACGTACTTGCATTCCGATTCACGATGCTCCGCAACGAAATCAATCTCCTGCAACCCGGCAAGTCGTTCGAGGATGTGAAGAACGGCATGCTCGACATCGTCCGGCAGGCCGGGAACACGATCGAGTCCGGCCTCACGGCATTCCTCTACTATGTCCTCGTCGTCGCGTTCGAAATCCTCTTCTTCCCCTTCGTCAGCGCCTACTTGCTCTACAAATTCGGCCAACTGGCGCTCGGCCGGGTCCTGCCGCCTCCAGGGTCGGAGTCACAGGCAATTCCGGCGGGTTCACCGGCTCAGTCCGCGTAGTTCGGCTAGATCGCACTCCCCATTTGCGCTACCATGCAGGGCCGATCCGGGGCCAACGAAGGAGTATCGATCATGGCTGAAGGCATGACGCGGCGGGGTTTCATCAAGGCGGCGGGTGTGGGCACGCTCGGCCTGGCGGCGAGCGGGGCTTTCGCGCCGCGCGCGCTGGCGGCCCGGAAATTCAACATCAGCCTCGCGGGCTGGTCCCTCCACCGCACCATCGGCATCAAGTCGGACCAGGTTCCGATGCTCGACTTCCCGAAACTCGCGGCCGACGAATTCGGCATCAACGCGATCGAACTCGTCAACCGCATGCTCGCCTCTACGGAGAAGGCCTACGTTGACGAGTTTATCAAGAACGCGGCGGACAAGAAGGTAGACATCGCGCTCATCATGGTGGACGGCGCCGGCAGCGTCGGCGCGCCGAGCGACGACGCGCAGAAGAAGGCCGTCGAGCAGCATTCGCAGTGGATCGACATCGCGTCGGCCATGGGCTGCTACTGCATCCGGATGAACTGGGCAGGGCACAACGACGACACGATGAAGACACCCGAATCGCTGAACGCGCACATCGACCGGTCGGCTGGGCCGCTCCGCGAGATTTGCGACTACGCCGACAAGAAGAGCCTCGACGTCATCATCGAAAACCATTGGGGCCCGTCGTCGTATCCGGACGCGCTTATCGGGTTGATCAAGAAGGTGGACCATCCGCGGTTCGGCACGTTGCCCGATTTCGGCAATTTCCCCGAGGACGTGGACAAGTACGACGCGGTCGATCGCATGATGCCGTACGCAAAGGCCGTCAGCGCGAAGTGCTACGACTTCGACGACACCACCGGCGATGAAACGAAACTCGACTACGAGCGGTTCATGAAGATTGTGCTCGACAAGCACGGCTGGACGGGCAACATCGGCATCGAGTACGAGGGAGACCGTCTGAGCGAATTTGACGGCATCAAGGCGTGCAAGAAGCTGCTGGAGCGCCTGCGGGTCTAGGCGCGGCGGCACGCGGCCGGAGGGCCACCATGCCCGGGTTCGAAGAGGGCGAGTTTTTCGCCGACCGGTACGAAATCAAGCAGCAGCTCGGGCGCGGGGGCATGGGCATGGTGTATCTCGCGCAGGACTGGAAGTCGCAGAAGCCTGTCGCGCTCAAGACGCTACTGCCCAAGTTCGCGCAACTGCCCCAGGCGGTAGCCCGGTTCCAGCGCGAAATCAATGCCGCGCGCAACATCGACCACAAGGCCGTCGTCAAGATCTACGACTCCGGCGAGGTCAACGGCACCCTGTACTACGCGATGGAGTACGTCGAGGGCAAGAGCGTGCGCGCGTGGATGCGCGAACGCAAGAAGGCCGGTAAGCGCGTCGGGCTCGGCTCCGCGGTCCGCATCCTCGGCATGGTCTGCGGCGCACTCGAGAAAGCGCACGCGTTCACCATCCATCGCGACCTCTCGCCCGAAAACGTCATGGTCACGCGCGAAGGCGACGTGAAGTTGCTCGACTTCGGACTCGCCAAGCTGAACGACTCGAATCAGGACCTCACACGTGTCGGTGTCACGCTAGGCAAGCTGCAATACAGTTCTCCGGAACAGCGCGCCGACGCGAAGAACGTCGATCACCGGGCGGACATCTACTCACTCGGTGTCATGTTCTATGAATTGTTGTCAGGCCAACTTCCGCAGCCGGGCGTGAAACTCAGTTCGCTGGTCACCTGGCTCCCGCCCGAGGGCGACGCGTTTGTCGAACGCGCCATGGCGCCGAAGGCCGACGACCGGTTCCAAACGGCACGCGACTTCCGCAAGGCGATGATGCTCGTCTACGAACACTGCAAGGATCTCGAGCGCGACGAGTTGCCCGGGGCCGCCGCGCCCGCACTCGGCAGCATCGGCATGAAGGAATCCGCCGCGCCGCAGCGGGTCCGCAAGGGCGCGGACGCGATCCCCGAGGCGCCCACCATCACACCCAAGGCCCGGCCCAAGAGCGGCTGGCGCGCCGCTCTAGGGCGGTTTTTCAGGCGTTTTAGCAGGAAATAAGGATGGAATCGATGAATCCCCGCCGGGATTCGTCTGGATACACGGCGGTTGACGCGTAGCGCGTTCTGCCGATACCTTGGGCACAAGAGGGGGCAACTTGGTGAAATTTTCGACTCGCTGGTTCACCGCGTGCGTTGTGGCACTGGTGCTTGCCTGCGGCGGCGTGCGGGCCGAGGATGATCTGCCCGATGCCGCCCGGATCATCGCCAACGTAAACGCGCGCGACGACGGCCAACATGTCCGGCTCCGTGCCACGATTACCCTGCGCGAGAAGGGCGGATCGGAGCGCGTCCGCGAATCCGTCAGTTGGCGCAAATACTTCGGCACGGACAAGAAGACGCTGTTCTTCTTCGTCAGCCCGGCGAACATCCGCGACACGGGGTTCCTCACGTTCGACTATGCGGACGCGGCCCGGGACGACGATCAGTGGCTCTACCTTCCCGCGGCGCGCAAGGTCAGGCGTATCTCCGCGAGCGATCGCGGAGATTTCTTCGTCGGCACCGACTTCACGTTCGAGGACATCAAGAAAGAGTCCAAGGTCAGCGCCGAGGATTTCACCTTCCAGACGCTGGGTGCGGAGGACGTTGACGGCCATCGGTGCTACAAGGTTGAAGCCGTGCCGGTGGACGAAGCGACCGCCCGGGAACTGGGCTACGCGCGCGGGGTGAGCTGGTTCGATCCCGAGATCTGGATTTCGCGCAAGACCGAACAGTACGACGCGAATGGCAGACTGCTGAGAACAATCCTCTCGCAGGACATCGAACAGGTGGACGGCATCTGGATTGCGCGCCGCGTCACCGCGACGACTGCGAAGACCGGGCATTCGTCCACGTTTCTGTTCACCGAGGTCGATTACGCCTCGGCGGTCGAGGACGAGATCTTCACCGAACGGTCGCTCGCGCGCGGCACCCGCGGAAACTAACGCGATTACGCCAGGTTCTGCTGGGTCCGTCCCGACAACAGCAACCATAGGAAAAACGGCCCGCCGAGCAGCGCCGTGATCACGCCGACCGGCAGTTCCGCGGGCGCCAGCACGACGCGCGCGAGCGTGTCGCACCACACCAGAAACGCGCCGCCGAACAGCGCCGACGCCGGCGCGAGGTACCGGTGGTCCGGCCCGACGACCAGCCGGCACATGTGCGGCACCATCATCCCGACGAACCCGATCGGCCCGCACACGGCCACGACGCCGCCCACCGTGAGCGACACGATAAAAAACAACAGCCGCTTCGTCCGCGGCACATCGACGCCGCGGCCCATCGCGAGGTCGTCGCCCAGCGCGAGCAGGTTCAGCTCGTGCCGCGCGAGCCACATCACGGCGACGCCGGCGACCACAAACGGCGCCATGCCCCACACGGCGTCGTAATCGACCACCGACAACCCGCCCATCACCCAGCGCAACATCCGAAACGCGTTGTACACGTCCGCGGTATACTGCACGAACAGGATGAGGCTCGAGAAGAAAAAGCTGACCGCCACACCTGCGAGCAGGAGCGTCGCCGTCGAGAATCCGCCGCGCAGGAACGTCAGCCCATACACGAGTGACGTCGAAATCATCGCGCCGGCGAATGCCGCGGCCGACGCGCCACTGATGCCGAACCATATTCCGCTAAAGCCCAGTTGCAGCGCGAGCGCCGCGCCGAACGACGCCCCGCTAGACACTCCCAACGTAAATGGAGTCGCGAGCGGATTGCGGAACAGCGCCTGAAACGCCATCCCGCTCAGCGCGAGCGACGCCCCCGCGAGGAGTCCCGCGATCACGCGCGGAACCCGCAGCTGCCAGAACACTGTCGAGCCAATCTCGTCGCCACCGGGCCGGACGCCGCCCGCCGCGAACCCGTCCGGGCCGATGAACGGCGCCAGGACCGCGGCGGCGACGGCAAACACCGCGAACGCCAATACTGCGCGGCGGGGCGTCATGGCGCACGCTCCACGGGACGCACCATCGTCTCTCCCGTTGCGGGCGAAATAATCCGCTCGAAGCCGGTGTCGTACACGTCCTCAATGACCCCATTTTCCAGCAGTTCAACCGGCGTTCCGCGAAATTGCACTCGCCCGCTCTTCAACGCGATCGCGTGGTCGCTATACCGCAACACGCTGTTCACGTCGTGAGTCACGTACAACATAGTCACGCGCTGCTCGCGATTCAGCTTGCGCAGCAACCCCAGTACCTCGACCTGATGCCGGTAGTCCAGAAACGTCGCCGGTTCGTCGAGCAACAGCACCTGCGCCCCTTGCGCGAGCGCCGCCGCGATGAACACCCGCTGCCGCTCTCCGCCGCTCAGCGTGTCGAGCGGGCGGTCCGCGAATGACGCGGTCTCGGTGCGTGCCATCGCGTCGTCCGCGACGCGCGTGTCTTCCGGCGAGATGGACGAAAACGGGCTCAGGTGCGGGTAGCGGCCCATCAACACAAATTCGCGCACGCGGAACGGCAGGTAGCGCGCGTCGGCCTGAGGCACGTATCCGATGATGCGCGCGAGCTCACGCTGCGTATACGTCTCGAGTCTGCGCCCGGACACGACGATCGCGCCCGCCATCGGCCGGACGATCCGTACGAGGCACCGCAGCAGTGTGCTCTTGCCGGCGCCGTTCGGGCCCAGAATCGACACGAATTCGCCCGGATCAACGTCGAGATCGACGCTATCGAGCACATCGTGCCCGCCCAATCGGCAGACAAGTCCGCGCACCGTGATGGTCGCGCCGTTCACGGCGTGCTCCAATCGACTTCCGGATGGAGCGCGCGCGCGAGCTCCTCCGTCGTCTGCACGAACCGCGGCCCGGGAATCGCCACGTGGTGCCCCGACAGAATGTACACGCGGCCCTCGCGCACCGCGCGCATCCCTGGCACGCTTTTCCACTCCGCCAGGATATCGTCGACCGTGTACTTCGCGACTTCCAACTCCGGCACGAGCTCGACGATCACATCGGGATCAAGCCGTGTCAACCCCTCAGGCGAAATCTCCGGAAACGCGATTCCGTCGTCGGGATAGGCGTTCTCACCCCCCGCGTACGCGATCAGTTCGTCGTACCACTGTCCCCGGCCCGCGGCGTACACCGACTCGATCCGGCCCTTCCCCAGCTCGCGCGCGGACGACAACAACACCCGCGGTCTGGACAGCCCGGCCGTCTTCCGAGTGACCGCATCGATCCGCGCGCGGCACTCCTGGACGAGTTTCACGCCTGCATTATGCACGCCGGTCTGATCCGCCAGGGTCTCGAACGACGCGAGGATGCCCTCCACGGTCCGATGGTCCACGACGATCACCGGCACCTCCAGCGTGTGCAACCGTTGCCGCGCGTCGGTGTGAATCTCGAGTACACACACGACATCCGGTCTGAGCGCGAGGATCGCCTCGTAGCTCGGATCGACGAATCCCCCGACGATGGCCGTTTGTTGCGCTTCCGGCGGGTACAGACAGTACCGCGTCACCCCTACGACGCGGTCGCCCAATCCCAGCGCGTAGAGCGTCTCAGTGATGCTCGGCGCGAGCGACACGATGCGCTGCGGCGCACCGGAAGATGCCGGCGCGGGGCGATCCTCGCGCGGAAATGCCGCACGCAGCACCGCGGCCGCGCCGAATGCAGCGACCAGGATTGCTGCCACAAAGAATCGATTCATTCTCGCGCCTCTCGCCGGTCCGCGCGGCGGAACAAAAAAATCCCCGGATCCGGCTCGCGGCCGGGTCCGGGGATGCCGTGTTTCATCCGCCCGGGCCGGACATGGTCCTCGATGTCCGAT
>CAYUZD010000050.1:0-14057 GCA_964449475.1 uncultured Nitrospirales bacterium | reverse complement strand
CGACGTGATCGCCGCCGACGACCTTCGCGACGTCCGCGATCATGCCGATCGTCGTCGTGACCTTCAGCGGGCCGTCGCTCCGGGCGGCCGAATCGCTCGCGGTGGGCGCGGGACTGCATCCCGCAAGCGCGACGCCGCAGATCGCGGCGGCAACAATCCATGGACGCATGGGCGGGACTCCTGAACCCGGCACGAGGATCGGCCGGGGCACGGTTAACCTCTTATTCTTAAGTTAACATACGGTAAATTGATAAATCAAGTTAAATCGCCCGTGACTTGTCTCGCCCGCGCCCGCCCTGCCACGATGCCCGCATCGTCCAGGAGCCGTCTCCCATGGGTCGTTGTGCCGCCGTAGTCCTGCCCCTACTAATCGCGTCAGCCGCCGCTGCCCAGTCCCTCTTCGGCCCTGGCCGCGACTTCATCGACCCGGAGCTCCGAAAACAGGTGGAAGCGCTAAAAACCGAGGTTGCGTCGGGCGCTCCCACAACGATGCAGAACGTGGACGCGCGGCTCGACGTGCTGTGGCGGTGGGCGAACGCGCTGTCGCTGCAGGGCGTGAACCTGCCCGTCGAGTTGCCGCGCATCGTGTCGCAGGGCAGGCAAATCAACTTGCGCCGCCAGTATGCGATGGTGACGTTCCCGGCAGTGAACGGACTCGTGCGCGAACTCCAGATCAAGGAGGAGACGCCCGGCGCGATCGGGACGGTGACGTCGAGCGAGGCCGGCCCGTGGCGCGTCGTGGAGGATGTCACGTTCGAGCAGACGTACACCGTCGGCGACATGCCGATGCAGCCCGGCGGCGGCGTGATGGTGGCGACGGAGATCGTCGCGCGGCTCGACCCGCTCCAGCGCGAGGACCCGAAGGAGCGCAACTTCCTCTCCGTCCGCTGCTCGAATCCCGCCGCGCAATGGGAGAACACGATACAGACGGTTCTCGGCATGCACGGCAACATCTTCGCGGCAGCGGGCGTACCGTCGTACACGCTGAAGGGCGCGACGCTGCAGAAGGGCGACACGATCACGATCACCTACGGCGACACGTTAGGCGGGTCGCCGGGGCTTCGCCTGCAAACCACGCAGGTGGACGGCGCAATGTTTCCCCTCTACGTCGATCTCGAGGGGAAGGGCAACTTCCTCTCCCCCCGCTGGCCGGCATTCCGGATCCTGGGCGGGGCCGCGGAACGCGTCACGGCCGTCGCGCCGAGCATCGTGACGCCCGGCGAGAAGTTCGCGCTGCGCGTGCGCACCGAAGACCTCTACTTCAACCGCGCGACCACGGACATTCCCTCGTACACCGTATCCCTGAACGGTGCGCGCGTGGCGTCGCTTGCTCCTGGCGGAGACGGACTCGGCGCAGTCGAGGGCCTCTCGCTCGACGCGCCCGGCGTCTACCGCTACGACATAGAATCGGCGGATGGGAAAATCCAAGCGCAAAGCAATCCCGTTCTCGTCGCGGAGAAGCCCGCCCAGCGGCTGTACTGGGGCGACACGCACGCGCACACAAACCTCGCCGAGGGCCAGGGCGGCATCGAGGGCTTTTACCGGTACGCCCGCGAGGACGCCCGGCTCGACTTCGTCTGCCTGTCCGAGCACGACATCTGGATGGACGACGGCGAATGGGCCGCGCTGGCGCAAGCCGTGCGCGCGCACAACGACGACGGGCGGTTCGTGACGTTGCTCGCGTACGAATGGTCGGCCATCGTCGAGGCCGGCGGCCATCACAACGTCTACTTCCGGTCGCCGGACGATCGTGCGCGGATACCCATCCAGGACACGCCGGGGTTGTGGGCGCTGTTCGACGGACTCGACAAGCTCTATGCTGACGGCGAGGTACTCGTGATCCCGCACGCGCACATCCCCGGCGACTGGCGGCTCGCACACCCGACGAAGGAACCGCTGATCGAGATCGCGTCCATGCACGGTACCTTCGAGTGGTTCGCGGATTACTATCTCCGCAATGGCCACACGATCGGGTTCGTCGGCGCGTCGGACGACCACTCCGGCCGGCCGGGCTACAGCGGAGGGTTCCGCCAGGGGCCGCTGCAACACTTCGGCGGATACGCGGCGGTGTTCGCGCCGGAAAACACCAGCGGCGCGATCTTCGACGCGATGAACCGGCGCCACGCGTACGCGACCACGGGCCAGCGCACGGTCCTCGATCTGCGGCTCAACGGCAAACCCATGGGCAGCCGCATGGACTACGCGCCCAAGCGCGCCATCGAGGGGCGCGTGCTCGGCACCGCGCCGATCGACACGGTAGACATCGTCAAGAACGGCGACATCGTGCTCACGACGCACTACCTCTCCGCGACGCGCACGCAGGACGCGTTCCTCGAGGTCAGTTTCTTCTCGCCGTCAGACGACCTCATTCGCGACACGCCGCGCGGCAACCGAATTTGGGAGGGCACGCTCGATGTCCACGTCGCGACGATTGTATCCGCCACCTCGCTCGGCCTCGGCAATTACGAGGGCGAATGGGTGCGCCGCGACGATACGGACACCGGGCGCGTGCACTTCCGGCTCTCAAGCCGCGGCCGCGAGGAACGCATGCTGCTCCACCTCCGCGGCGCGTCGGATGCGACGGCGATCCACGTGAACACGATCTCGACCGACGAAGAGGGCGTGACCTTCCCGCGGACCTACGTGCCCGCGCAGAACATCCCGCCGCTCGAAATCGACTTCGCGTTCGACGGGTTCGAAGGCGGCGAACTCACCCGCGAGATCCCCGCGGGCCGTTACACCGACGCGATCACGTTGCGTTGGGTGAACCCGGCGGGCGCGCTCGACCAGGACATTTCGTTTACCGACCCGGACCCGCCCGCCGACGGCGACTATTACTACGTTCGCGTCACACAGCTCGACGGCCGCATGGCGTGGTCGTCCCCGTGGTGGGTCGGCGGGATACCCGTGAGATAGAAGACAGACGTGGGCCGCGCGTCGCCGCGCGACCCACGTGCGTATGAACTCACGAACCGTCGACTACCGGCTCGGGTGATGCTCGGAATGATCGTCCGGCGTGGGTTTCGGAGGTTGAGGGGCATCCGGACGATCGCCGGGCGGAGGCGCCGGAGCGCCGAGCGCGCCGTGTTCCGCGCCACCCGCTCCGTGCTCCTGCATCATTGGACACATCGGCATGCTCTTGCCGCCGTCCTTCACCATGTGTTCGGACATGTGCTCCATCATCGCCCGCATCATGTCCGATTCCATCTTGTGCATCTGATCGCAGTTGTCGGCGATTGCATTGATCGCCGCCGCCATCGCTTCGGTCTTTGCCGAACCGGTCGCCGTATTCATTTCGTGCATCAGGTGCTGCATCTTGTCGTGCTCTGCTTGCATCTTCCCGTGCATCGCGTCCATCTTCTGCTGCATCATCGCGCACTTCTCGTCCATCATGCCGGGACCGCGCGGCGGCGGCGCTCCGGGTCCGGGGCGGTGCTGCTCGTGTCCGGGTTGCTGCGCCCACAGCGGCGCGCTAGCCAATGCCGCGATGGCGATTGCCGGCCAGGTCAGGTGTCTCATGGCGAGTTCCTCCGCGTGCCGGGTTGAAATCGGGCACGGATTCCTCCAGCATAGACCGTTCCCAGTTCTGACGTAGCCGGAGTTTGTGTCACTCGGAAGGAGAGTTACCCCATGAAATCACTTGCCTGGACCGCACGGACGCTTACCGCGTTAGTGCTTGCCGCCACACTGGTTACGGGCCACGCCGCGGCCCAGAAAAAGGACAAACCGGCGGTCGAACGGGGCGGCGCGGGATTCAACGTTACGCCGCTCGACGAATACGTCGCCAAACCCGATCCCAACTACCAGTGGGAGCTGGTCAAGACAATTCCGGGCGAGACGTACAGCGCACATGTGCTCAAGGTGACGTCCCAGCAATGGCTGACCGAGGCGGAAGTCGACCGGCCGATTTGGTGGCACTGGCTGACCATCGTCGTGCCCGCGCAGGTGACGAGCCCGACCGGGTTCCTCTACATCGGCGGCGGGAACAACGACCGGACCGAACCGCCGGGCGGGCCGAACCCGATGCTGGTCGCGCTGGCGACGCAGACCGGCACGGCCACGGCGGAACTGAGCATGATCCCGAACCAGCCGCTCGTGTTCGCGAATGACAACGGCCGGAAACGTTCGGAGGATTCGGCGATCGCGTACACGTGGCAAAAGTACCTCGACACCGGCGACCCGAAATGGCCCATGCGCCTGCCGATGACGAAGGCGGCCGTCCGCGCACTGGACACGATGACGGCGTTCACCACGTCGGCCGAGGGCGGCGGCACGCCGGTGACGCAGTTCGTGGTCGCTGGCGGGTCGAAACGCGGCTGGACGACGTGGACGACGGCCGCGGTGGACGGACGCGTGATCGCGATCGCGCCGATCGTCATCGACATGCTGAACGTGCGTCCGTCATTCGAGCATCACTTCAACGTCTACGGCCGGTACGCGAACGCCGTGCAGGACTACGTCGCGCAGGGCCTGATGGAGCGACAGGACGAGCCGCGCTACGCGGAATTGATGAAGATCGTCGAGCCGTACGAGTACCGCGACCGGTTCCATATCCCCAAGTACATCGTGAACTCGACCGGCGACCAGTTCTTCCTGCCGGATTCATGGCAGTTCTACTGGGACGACCTCGATGGCGAGAAGTATCTGCGCTACGTGCCCAACAGCGACCACGGAATGGGCGGCACGGACGTCATCCAGGGCGTGATCGCGTGGTACCACGCGATCGTGCACAACGTGCCGCGGCCGCGGTTCTCGTGGCGCATCGAGCCGGACGGCGAAATCCGAGTCTTCGCGCTGGACAAGCCGCGCGAGGTGCTGCTGTGGCAGGCGAACAGCCCCGACGCGCGCGATTTCCGCAAAGAGCGCATCAAGGACGCGTACGTCAGCTCGCCGCTGGCCGATCAAGGCGGCGGGGTCTACACCGCGCGTGTCAACGCTCCGGAGAAGGGCTGGACCGCCTACTACGTCGAGTTGATTTACGACAGCGGCATCGACATGCCCTTCAAGTTCTCCACGGGCGTGAAAGTCGTTCCCGACACGTATCCGGACCACCGGAAAAACTAGGGACGACGCGTCCTAAACCGAATCGCTCACGTGAGCGTCGAACCCGATGATAGTTCCTACGTCTCGGGAGAACGGTTCGATGCAACAGTTCATCTTCGCGTTGGTTTTCGGGTGCTCGGTGTGTGCGCTCGCGCACGCCGATCCGCCACCGCAATTCATCATCACGACCATCGCAGGAACGGGCAAGGCCGGATTCTCCGGCGACGGCGGACCGGCGACCGCCGCGCAGATCAACGGGCCGTCCTGCGTCGCGATGGATGCTACCGGCCAACTCTACTTCGTGGACGCCCGGAACAACCGCGTGCGGCGCGTGAAGACGGACGGGACGATCGAGACGATCGCCGGCACCGGCGCGACGGAACCGCAACGGGGCGAACTCCCGGCGACGCAGACGAACCTGCTCGAACCCTATGGCCTCCACGTCGACCTCGACGGCAACCTGTACGTCTTCAGCCGGGGCCACTCGAAACTCTTCAAGGTGGGCACGGACAGCGTCGCACGCGTCATCGCCGGTACGGGCGAACGCGGATTCTCGGGTGACGGCGGCCCGGCGACGGCCGCGCAACTGGCCTGGGCAAACCACATGCTGGTGAACTCCCGCGGCGAACTGATCATCGGCGATTCCGGGAACGAGCGCGTGCGCAAGATCGACTTGAACGGCATCATCACGACGATCGCGGGCACGGGCGAGGAAGGGTTCGGCGGAGACGGTGGCCCGGCGATTCAGGCGAAACTGAACGGCATCTCAGCGATGGCGCTCGATGCGCAGGAAGACCTGTACATCGCGGACTTCGCGAACCATCGTATCCGGAAGATCGCGGCGGACGGCACGATCACGACGATCGCGGGCACCGGCGAGCCGCGCTACAACGGCGACGGCATCCCGGCGTTGCAGGCCAACATCGGTGAGCCGTGCGGCGTTATTGTGGACCGCGCGGGGATCGTCTACATCGGCGATCAGATCAACCGGCGCGTGCGCGCGGTCACGCGGGACGGCATCATCCACACGGTGGCCGGCATCGGTAAGGTCGGCCTGCAGGGCGACGGCGGGCCGGCGACCGAGGCGCGCGTGTTCTCGCCGGACATCCTGTGCTTCGATGCCGAAGAGAACATCTACATCCCCGACTTCGCGAACCACGCCGTGCGCAAGCTGACGCGGGTGCGTTGAACGGCGTGGGACCACCGCGCGAGGGCGTCGCGATCGGTGCGCGAGATCCTTCGCTTTGCTCAGGATGACAAACACCCGTGATCGGGATTAGGCAAGCAATTCCGGCACGACGCGGCCGTGTACGTCAGTGAGGCGGTAGTCGCGGCCCTCGAAGCGGTACGTGAACTTCTCGTGGTCGATGCCCATGCAGTGCAGGATCGTCGCCTGCAGATCGTGGATGTGCACCGGCGTGTCGACGACCTTGTAGCTGAAATCGTCCGTCGCACCGACTACCGCGCCGCGTTTGATGCCGCCGCCCGCGAGCCAGATCGTGAACGCGTGGGGATGATGGTCGCGGCCGAGATACTTCGACCCGTCGCGTTCCTCGTTCATGGCCGTCCGGCCGAATTCGCCGCTCCACACGACCAGCGTCTCGTCCAGCAACCCGCGCTGTTTGAGGTCCTTGATCAGCGCCGCGACCGGTTTGTCCATCGTCGCGCACTTTTCCGGCAGGTACTCGACGATGTCGTTGCCCTTGCTCGCGCCGTGCACGTCCCAGCCCCAGTCGAACAACTGCACAAACCGCACGCCCTTCTCCGACAACCGCCGCGCCAGCAGGCAATTGTTCGCGAGGCTCGGCGTCTGCGGGTCCGCGCCGTACATCTCGCGGATGTGTTCGGGTTCGTCCGCGATGTTCATCACGTCCGGCACGGAAATTTGCATGCGGTAGGCGAGTTCGTACTGCGCGATGCGCGTGAGCGTTTCGGGGTCGCCCGCGCGTTCGTGCTCCATCTCGTTCAGGTCGCGCAGCGCGTCCAGCGTCCGGCGGCGGCGCGCGCGGTCCATGCCCGGCGGATCGCTCAGGTACAGCACCGGATCGCCGGACGTGCGGCACTGCACGCCCTGGTGCACGCTCGGCAGGAACCCGCTGCCCCACACGCTCTTGCCCGCGTCCGGCGATTGGCTCGACACGAGCACGACGAAGCCGGGCAGGTCATCGTTCTCGCTGCCGAGCCCGTACGTGAGCCACGAACCCATCGACGGGCGGCCAGGCCGCGGCGCGCCGGTGTACAGGTACAACTGCGCGGGCGCGTGGTTGAACTGATCGGTGAACATCGAACGCACCACGGTCACGTCGTCGACGATCTCGGTGAAGTGCGGCAGGATGCTCGAGGCCCAGCAGCCTGACTGGCCGTACTGCTTGAATTCGTGCGGAGTCCCGAGGAGTTTCGGATGGCCCTTGATGAATGCGAACCGTTCGTTCTTGTAGATTTCGTCGGGGCAGGGCTGGCCGTCGAGCTGGTTCAGGATCGGCTTGTAGTCGAAGAGATCCTGCTGCGGTGGCGAGCCAGCGAGATGGATGTAGATGACGCGTTTCGCCGTCGCCGGAAAATTCGGCAGGCCGGGCAGCGACGCCGCGTGCGCGATGCCCTCGCCGAGCATTGAATTCAGCGCGATCGCGCCGATTCCCGCGTTGCACCAGCCGAGAAAGTGCCGCCGCGTCATCGCGTGGTGCCTGTCGAAAAACGAATTCACGCTTCGCCCTCGCTCGTTCAGTCCCGCGTCAGAAACTCGTCCAGGTTCAGCAGTACGTTGGCGACAGCCGTCCACGCGGCGAGCTTGGCGGCATCCGCGCCGTCGGGCAATGGGCCGATCGGGTTCGTCGCCATCGCTGACGCGGCCTCGGGATCGTCCTCAAATGCTTTGGCTTCCTGTTTGAACAAATCGACGACCCGTTCGCGCTCGCTACCGGTCGGCGGCCGGGCGAGCGCGAGTAGGAACGCGAACTCAGCCTGCTTCTTCACGCTACGCCCGCCCTCGTCCGCCACTTCGCGCGCGAGCGACTGCGCCGCTTCGAGGTACACCGGATCGTTCAGCGTCACCAGCGCCTGCAGCGGCGTGTTGGTGCGGATCCGGCGGATCGTGCACACCTCGCGCGACGTGCCGTCGAACGCAACCATCGACGGATACGGGGCCGAGCGCCGGATGAATGTATACAGGCCCCGGCGCCGCGCATCCTCACCCGCGCTCGTCTCCCACTTCGCGCCGCTGTAGGGCACGTTCCACACGCCGTCGGGCTGTGGCGGTTTGACCGACGGCCCATACATCTTCACGCTCAGCAGTCCCCCCGCCGCGAGCGCCGCGTCGCGCACCGCTTCGGCATCCAGCCGTAACCGCGGTCCGCGCGCCAGCAGCCGGTTGTTCGCGTCGCGCTCGAGCAGTTCTGGCCGCACGGCGGACGACTGGCGGTACGTGGACGACATCACGATGAGCTTACAGAGCTGCTTGAAACTCCACCCGGTCTCCCGGAACTCGACCGCGAGCCAGTCGAGCAAGTCCGGGTGCGATGGCAACTCGCCCTGCGTGCCGAATTCCTCCGGCGTGCTGACGATGCCCGTGCCGAAGAGCCGCTCCCAGTGCCGGTTCACCGCGACGCGCGCGGTGAGCGGGTTCTCCGGCGCCATGAGCCACTGCGCAAACCCGAGGCGATCGCGCGGCCACTCGTCGCGGTACGCGGGGAACGTATCCGGTGTATCGGGCGCTACGGGATCGCCCGGACTCAGGAAACTGCCGCGCGGGAACGTGCGCGTGTCGCGCCGCTCCTCCACCGGCAACTCGCGCAGAATCGGAATCACCGGGATTGCGGCGTCGAGTTCTTCCTTCTCCTTCTTGACCGAGCTGAATTCGTCGCCGACCTTCGTCTTTTCCGCTTCCAGCCGCGTGCGTTCGTCGTCCGGGAGACCTTCGGCCTCCAGTTCCTTGCGAATGCGGTCAACTTCCGGCTTCAGCTCGTTGTACCGCGCCTTCACGACCTCCCATCGCGCGATCGATTCGGGACTGCCAAGCGCGAGCGTCGGTTGTTCGTCCTGCTTGTCCGAGTCCGCGGTCTGATTGAAGAACGCGTACGATTCGTAGAACTCCGTCTGCCCGATCGGGTCGTATTTGTGCGCGTGGCACTGTGCGCACTGCATCGTCGTGCCCATCCACACCTGGTACGTGGTATTCACGCGATCGATCACCGCCGCGACGCGGAACTCCTCATCGTCCGTGCCGCCCTCGTCGTTGTTCATCGTGTTGCGGTGGAACGCCGTCGCCACAAGCTGATCCTGTGTTGAGTCCGGCAGCAAGTCGCCCGCGAGTTGCTCGATGGTGAACTGATCGAAGGGCATGTCCGCGTTGAATGCGCGGATCACCCAGTCGCGGTACGGCCAGATCGTCCGGAAATCATCCTTCTCGTAGCCGCGCGAGTCGGCATACCGCGCGAGATCGAGCCACATCTGCGCCCACCGCTCGCCGTAGCGCGGCGACGCAAGCAACGAATCGACCAGCGCCTCGTAGGTCTCCTCGTTCCAGCGTTTCGTCCAGCGCTTGACGTCGTCGGGCAACGGCGGCAAACCCGTCAGATCGAGATAGAGCCGCCGGACGAGGGTAAATCTGTCGGCCTCGGGCGACGGCGTCAGCCCCTCGGCCTCGAGCCGCGCCAAGATGAAGTAATCAATCGCGTTCTGCGGCCAGCGTTCGTCGCGCACGCCCGGCAAGGGCGGCTGTTCCGGCGCGATGTACGCCCAATGTTTCTCGTACTTCGCGCCCTCCGCGATCCATTGGCGCAGCGCCGCGATTTCCTCCGGCGTCAGCGTCTTGCCCTCTTCCTCGGGCGGCATGCGGAACTTGGGGTCGTCGGACGATACGCGACGGATGAGTTCGCTCGCGTCGGCGTCGCCGGGAACAATGGGCCTCTTATTGCGCCAGGATGCCGTGGCGGTCTCGAACGTATCGAGCTGCGGCCGGCCCTTGCGCGCGCGCGCATCGGGCCCGTGGCACTTGAAACAGTTGTTCGAGAGGATCTGGCGGATGTCGCGGTTGTAAGAGATCTCGCCGTCCGCCCGAGCCAACCCAGTGGCCGAGCACCATCCCAGAATCGCCGCCGCAATGAACATGCCGCGCGCCATCAATGACCGCTCCTTGCCCACCGTCTATCCTAACATCCGACGCGGCGGCGGACAACGGCCGGGAGGTCCGCTCCCACGCGCGACCGCACGACGCGCGAATGGGTAGACTGACGCATGCCCGCGAAACCCCCGTGCGTACTTGTCCTCGACGTCGGCAAGACGAACAAGAAAGTCGCGCTATACGATCGGGACTTTCACGTCCTCGCCGAGGCCCGGCTGCCGCTCGGCACGGCCGACTGGAATGGCCTCGAAGTGGAGCGGACCGGGGACATGCTCGCGTGGTTCCGGGAACGTCTGCGCGCATTCGCGGCGAACTTCGACATTCGCGCGATTTCGGTCACGGCGCACGGCGCAACGCTTGCCCTGCTCGACGAATCGGGGCGCCTCGCGATGCCCGTCGTCTCGTACACGGCGTCTGTCGGCCACGACGTGCAGGACGAGTTTTACGAGCAGTACGGTGCGCGCAGTGCGCTTCTGCGCGAGACCGGCAGCGCGGACATCGGGTTCTGCAACATGGCGAAGGTGTTGCACTACGTCCGCACGCGCCGGTCGGAAACCTGGGCGCGCGTCCGTCACGGACTGTTCTACGCATCGTACTTCGCGTACGAACTCACCGGCATGATGGCGATGGAACCGACGTTCATCGGCAATCACTCCTACCTGTGGGACTTCGCGCGAAACGACTGGAGCCGGATCGCGCGCGACCTCGGCGCGCACGAACTGTTCGCGAAGCCGATGCGTAACTCGTGGGATGCGCTAGGGCCGTTGCGCGGGGACTGGGCGCGGGACTGCGGCGTCGGGCCGGACTGCGTGGTCGCCGCGGGCATCCACGATTCGAACGCCAACCTGCTGCCGTATCTCGCGCGCGAGCGATCGGACTTTGTACTGGCATCAACCGGCACGTGGTGCGTACTGATGCGCCCGGTGGACACGCCGAGGCTCACGGACGCGCAAGTCGACGCGAACGTCTTCTTCAACCTGAGCGCGACGCGCAAGCCCGTCCTGACGGGCCTTTTGCCCGCAGGCATGGAGTACGAAACGTTCGCGTCGTTCTCGCCGCACGCCGACGCACAGGATTTCGCCGCACTGAACCACGTCGTTTCCGAGCGGCGCATCGTCGTCGTTCCCGGAACCCTTCCAGACGTTCCACTCTTCCCCGGCGCAACTCCGGGCCTTTTCGTTGACCGCGCCCGCTATCCGCTCGACGCACTGCGTTCGGGTCTGGCGCGCGGGATCGTCGGCGAACTCGCGCAGCAGTATTTCGCTGCGCTGAACGCAAGCCTCGCGATTGCAACACAACGAGCGCTTGCGCCACTCGGCGCGCCCAGAGGCGCAACCATCTACATCGAGGGCGGATTCGCTGCGAATGAGGTGTATTGCCGCCTGCTCGCAACGCTCTGTCCCCAATTCCGGTGGGTGCGCACACATCACAAGGAAGGTACGTCGTTTGGCGCGGCCGTCGCCGGCTGGGCCGCGGCGGAGCGTGTCGATCCAAATCGGTTAGCAGGACGATTCAAGATCGAGTCGCAGCCCATCCCGCCGCTCCAAGCACTGGACGTCGAACAGTACAGCCGCGCGTTCGCGCAGGTGTGTGGAATCCCGAACGGCTAATCGACGCCGCTTGACGCCATCCGCCTTCGCGCGACGAGCCGCCGAATGAGTTCGTCCGCGATCACGCCGGCGAGGATGACGAGGCCGATGATGGCGAACTCGAGGTGCGTCGGGATGCTGAGGATGTTGATCGCGTTGTAGAGCACGCGCATGACGGCCGCGCCAATCACGACGCCGAGAATCGATCCTTCGCCGCCGCGCAGGCTGCATCCGCCGAGCACCGCGGCGGCGATCGCGTACAATTCGTAGAACTCGCCCAGGCTCGACGGCTGGACCGAATTGAGGTACAGCGCGAACAGGATGCCGCCGAGCGACGCGAGGAACGAGCAGATGACGTATGACGCGATGACGACGCGCGCGGTGTTGATGCCGCTGTATCGCGCGGCCTCTTCGTTGTTGCCGAGCGCGAGGAGGTAGCGCCCGAAAATCGTCAGCCGAAGCAGCACCGCAGCCACGACAACAATGAAGCTGAGCAGAATGACCGGTAGCGGCAGCGAGAAGTGCTCCGTGACCGGAATCATGCCGGTGGCGAATCCGCGCAGGTCCTCGAACTCGGACGCGAACCCGAGGCTCTTGTCGTCGGTGACGACGCGCGCAAGGCCGCGGTAGATCAGCAGGCCGCAGAGTGTCACCACGAAGGGTTGCAGTTTCAGCTTCGTGATGAGCAGGCCGTGCACAAGCCCAATGACCACGCCCATCAGCAGGCACACCAGCATTGCCGCCCATACCGGCCAGTCCTTCACCGTGAGCAGCCAGGCGAGCAGCGATCCCGTCAGACCGACGACCGAGCCTATCGACAGATCGATGCCCCCGCCGATGATCACAAACGCTACGCCGATTCCAATGATGCCAAAAAACGCCGTCCACCGGAGCGTGTTTTCAATGTTGTAGCCACTCAGGAAGTTGTCGTTCATGATCGCCGTGAATACGCAGATCGCGACGAGCAACCCGAGGATGCCGAGGACCTTCTTCATCAGTTCCGCCCCGAACCGGTCGCGAGGCGCATGATCGCTTCCTCGGTCGCGTCGCCGCGGCGAAGTTCGCCCGCGATCCGGCCCTCGTGCATCACGAGCACGCGATCCGCCACCGCAAGGATCTCCTCCAGCTCGCTCGACACGAACAGCACGGCGACGCCGTCGCGCGCGAGTCCGCGCATGAGTTCGTGGATTTCTCCCTTGGATCCCACGTCGATCCCGCGCGTCGGCTCGTCCAACATCAGCACACGCGGCCCCGCGGCAAGCCATTTCCCGAGTACGACCTTCTGCTGGTTGCCGCCGGAGAGCACGTGCGCAATCTGTTCGGGACTCGATACGCGAATCTTCAACCGGCCGACGAACTCGCCGCCCAACCGGCGCTCACCCGCGCGGTCGAGGAAGCCCCCGCGCGCTGCGTCCCGCACCGTCACGAGGCTGATGTTCTCGCGCACGGTCATCGGCAGCACGAGCCCGCAGCGCTTGCGGTCCTCTGGCACGAGCGCGACGCCCGCGCGGATCGATTCCAGCGGCGCCGCGTGCCTCAATTCGCGGCCGCCCACGCGCACCTGTCCCCCGATCGCGCGCCGCACGCCGAAGATCGTCTCCAGCAGTTCGCTCCGGCCCGCGCCGACGAGTCCCGCCAGCCCGACAATCTCTCCCGCGCGAATGGTCAGGTCGTTCGCCGCGCGCGGGTAGAGTTCGGTGACGAGTCCCGCCGCTTCGAGTGCGACGCCGCCCGCGAGGGCATCCAGGCCCGGTTGCCGCGCGCCGATGTCGCGCCCGACCATCAACTGGATCAGGCGGTCGTGCTCGATTTCACCCTGCGCGAGGTCGCCGGCGTTCCGGCCGTCGCGCAGCACGGTCACGCGATCGGCGAGCGCCTTCACCTCGGCCAGCCGGTGCGAGATGTAGATGATGCTCACCCCCGCGGACTTCAGTTCGCGAATCACGCGGAACAGGTTGTCGGTCTCGCGCTTCGTCAGGCTCGAGGTCGGCTCGTCCATGATCAGGATTCGGGCGTTGGTCGAGATCGCCTTCGCGATCTCGACCATTTGCCGGTGACCGATTGCGAGCGTGTGCACGGGCGCGTCCGGCGCGATCGTCTCGCCCAGCCGGCCCAACACCGCGTGCGCATCCGCACGCATGCGCGCGCCGTTGACGAACCCCCAGCGCCGGGGCTCGCGTCCCAGGTAGATATTCGACGCGACGTCGAGGTTCCCCGCGAGGTTGAGTTCCTGGTGGATCAGTGCGATGCCCCGCGCGGTCGCGCCGCGCACGCCGCCGAACGACCCCGGTGCGCCGTCGAGCAGG
>CAYUZD010000049.1:0-14084 GCA_964449475.1 uncultured Nitrospirales bacterium | reverse complement strand
GTGCTCGCGTCGGCCGGCGGCGACGGCAAGGTGTTCCTCTGGGACACGTGGGCCTATCGCGCGATTCGCAGTTTCGACGCGCACAGCGGCGAGGTCCTCTCTGTCGACGTAAATCCTGCCGGCGAGATGGTCACGAGCGGCAAGGACGGTCTCACCAAGCGCTGGGCGATGGATGGGAACAACATCAATCAGTTCGAATCGCTCGGCGACTGGGCCTATCGCGCCGTCTTCGGCAAGAAGGGCGCCGTCGTCGCGAGCGGCAACTGGGGCGGCACGATTGCACTATGGAACGCGCCCGACGCGGCCCGTCTCGCCACGCTGACGACCAATCCCGAGCCAATCCCGCCACAAGATGCGTCAATGAAGGTCGCGGCGGATACCGCGACCTCCGATTCCGCCGGCGCGCCGTAACATCTCCCTGGGTCCACGGTTCAGTTTGGACCATACTCACTCCTATTGACAGATCTGCATCGACAGGCGGATAGTGATCCCACGCGCAACGGGCCCGACGCCGGACTCGTCGCGCCCTAGGAGGGTGAACCATGACTCCGCAGTCCCGCCGTGAATTCCTGGGTGACGTTGGCCGCGGCATGTTGCTCGCAGGACTGGGTACGACGCTGGTCACCGAGCTGGGCCTCGCCGATGCGGCCGGAGGAGACTTACCGCCCGCGCTCGACTTCGGCGCGCTTGAGCCGCTCGTCGCGCTGATGCAGGACACCGAGCCCGCGAAGCTTACGGCATTGCTTGTCGATCGCCTCAAATCCGGCATCGAATTGCGGGAACTCATCGCAGCCGGAGCGCTCGCGAACGCGCGCACGTTCGGCGGACAGGACTATGTCGGATTCCATACGTTCATGGCGCTCGCGCCCGCGTACCGCATGGCGCGCGAACTGCCTGCGGAACTGCAGCCGCTTCCCGTGCTCAAGGTGCTCTATCGAAACGCGAACCGAATCCAGGAGTTCGGTGGGCGCAACAACGAAATCCTGCGCGCAATTGAACCGGAGTCCATGCCTGAAGGCGCGGCGCCGGGCGAATACCTGCGGGACCTCTCCCGCACTGGCGACATTGAGCGGGCCGATCGCGCCTTCGCGTCGCTTGCGAGAGCGCCTATCGGCGAGGCATTCAACCACCTCCAGTTCGCGGTTGAGGACGAGATAGACGTTCACCGCGTCGTGCTCGCGTGGAGAGCATGGGACACACTCGAACTCGCCGGGGAGGAATGGGCGCAATGCTTGTTGCGCCAGTCGATCCGGTACTGCGCCGATGTCGAGAGCAAGATGATCGAGCGTGGGCATGCGCGTTCGGCGATTCGCACCGTTCTCCCGGCCCTGACCGATCAACACGGTTTGCTCGATCGTCCGCTCGGCGACCGGCGGCCCGACGACGCCTGGGTGCGCGAACTTGCCGGCCTAATGTTTCGCGGTTCACGCGAGGACGCGGCTGGCGCTACCGCGCAGGCGCTCGCCGACGGCATCGCGCCGGACGCGATCGGCGAGGCCATGTCGCTCGCGGCCAACATGCTCGTGCTGCACGATCCCGGTCGGCCGGAAAAATGGGCCAATGCCGACAAGCCCGCGGGCAGTTGCCATGGCGACTCCGTGGGCGTGCACGCGTCCGATGCCGCGAACGCGTGGCGCAACATCGTCCGCGTGAGCAATCCGCGCAACGCCGCCGCGAGTCTCATTGTCGGTGCGTTCCACACCGCCGGCCAGTCCGAATACGCCGGCGCGGGACCGTATCCGCTGCCCGAACACCTCGAAGCCGTCGAGGCGGCCGACCCGGTCGGCCTGCTGCGCGAAGCCGAGGCCGCGATCCGCTCGTCTGACCAGTTCCACGCCGCCGCCGCAATCGCGCGCTACGGCGAACTCGGCGCAGATCCCGGGCCCGCGTTCAGCCTGATGTTGCAGTTCGCGACGAGCGAGGACGGTGCGCTCCACGCGGAGAAGTATTACAACACGGTCCGGGCCGAGTTCGCGGCGGCGCGTCCGGCGTTCCGCTGGGGTCAGCTCACGGCCCTTGCGCGTGTCACCGCAAGCGAATTCGGCCACCGGTCAGCGGGCTACGAGGAAGCACGCAAACTGCTGGCGGTGTAGTTCCCGATTATCAGAGGACGCTTGTCGCCGGCCGGTTCGTCGTATGCGCCAGCCGCTGTATACTTCCCATCTTCAACGCGGGAGTATCCGGTCATGCGCAGTTCCAAGTTTCAGACCCACGGCCTCGTGTGCGCACTCTGCGCCGCCGCATGCCTCGTAGCGACATCGATCCGTGCCGCGGACCTGGCGGCCGAGATCGACGAAATCGCCGCGAAATTCGTGGATGGCGGACGTACGCCGGGGCTGAGCATCACGATCGCGCGCGGCGGCGAGACGCTCGTGTCGAAGGGGTACGGTGTCGCGAACCGCGAGACCGGCGATGCCGTCACAGCCGACACCGTCTTCCGGATCGGATCGGTGACGAAGCAGTTCACCGGCGTGGCCATCGTCCAACTCGAAGCCGCGGGTAAACTCTCGTTCGACGACCCGATCACGGCCGCGTTGCCGGAGTATCCCGCGCCGGCGCAGCCCGTCACGATCCGCCAGTTGCTTCACCACACGTCGGGTGTACCCAGTTTCACCGGCCTGCCGTCGTACATGCCGAACATCAGCGCGGACGTAACTCACGACGGCATGATTGCGCGATTCGCGTCGCTGCCACTCGAGTTCGATCCCGGTTCGGACTGGAAGTACAGCAATTCCGGATACTACCTGCTCGGGATGGTCGTCGAGAGCGCCAGCGGCCAGTCGTACGCCGCCTACCTCACCGAACACCTGTTCGCCCCCGCGCAACTTCAGCACACGGCCTACGAAGTCGCGGCTACCCGCCGCGCGGAGGGCTACCGCCGTAACGGCGACACGTTCGAGGTCGCCGTGCCGATCAGCATGACGCAACCGTTCGCCGCGGGCGCACTCGTCTCGACCGCGCCAGATCTCGTGCGGTGGCAGCGCGCACTCGTGGATGGACGGCTCAACCCGGCGGACGCGTTCGCCCGGATCACATCGGACACCGTCGAGTCCGGCGGCGGGGGCGAGCGATACGGCTACGGAATCGGTGTCGCCGAGCGGGACGGCCGGCGCATCATCAGCCACGGCGGCGGTATCAACGGGTTCACGAGCCTGCTCGCGTATTTCCCCGACTCCGATCACACCATCGCGGTTCTGGCTAACACCGAAGGATTCAACGCCGGCGGCGTGATGACGCAAATTACGCGCACGCTGTTCGCGGAAGAGTAACCCCGGTTCGGGCTACTTCACGAGCGTCGGCTCGGCGGACGCAGCCTTTCGGAGGTCTTCCTCGTAGCGGTCGATTGCGCGATCGCGGCCAGGCTCCACATCCTCGCGCGCGGGCCACGCGCCCTTGAGCAAGCGGTGTGCGAGACAGCGCACGTCGTTCAGCGCGGCCAATAAGCACGGGACGATCACGAGCGTGGACACCGTTGAGAGGATCAGGCCCGACGCGACGGAGAGCGCCATCGGGATCAGCATGATGGCGGCAAAGTTCGTCTCGAAAATGAGCGGGCCCATGCCGCCGACGGTAGTGACCGTAGTGAGCAAGATGGCTCGGAATCGGCGGCCGCCGGCTTCGCTCAGCGCTTCGAAGAGCTTCATGCCCTGGCCGATGCGCGTGTTGTAGGCTTCGATCAACACGATGGCGTCGTTCACGACTACGCCGGCCAGCGCCACCATACCGAACACGCTGAACATCATCAGCGGCAACCCCATGAGGTAGTGGCCATAGATCGCGCCCGTCATGCCGAACGGGATCGATGTCATGACAACCACCGGTTGGATATACGAACGGAACGTCGCCGCGATGATCACGAAAATGCCGAGCATGGCGATCGGAAATCCAATGAGCACCGCCCGAAACGCGTCGTTGCTCTGTTGCTTCGCCCCTTCGAAGCTCCAGGCAATGTCGGGGTGGCGGTCCTCGAAACCCGGGAAAAACGTTTCGCGGAGATCGGCCAGGACCTCCTCGGCATTCGCGACGGCCTGATCGACTTCCGCGCCGACCTGGATCGTCCGCTGCCCGTCCACGCGCGAAATGCTCGCCACCGTCCGGCCGAATTTCACGTCCGCGACCGAGAAAAACGGCACTTCCCCGCCCTGCGGCGTGCGGACGCGGACCTGGCTCAGATCGGCAATCGCGTCGCGTTCATCCTGCGCATACCGGACCTTCACGCGGACCTCGTCGCGCCCGCGTTGCACCCGAATCGCTTCGGAGCCGTAGAACCCGGCGTACACCTGCGACGCGAGGTCGTCGAGCGTCAGGCCGAGCCCGCGCGCCTCGGGCTTGAGATCGACCTGCACTTCGCGATTGCCTTCGCGGTAGTCGTCCACGATCTGGTACAACCCGCCGTACGTGCGGAGCTTGGCCTTGATTTCCTCGGCCGCAGCGACCATCTCATGCGTGTTCTCTCCCTTGAGCCACACCTGGATCGGTGCGCCTGGCGGGCCCTGTTCGAGCGTTCCGAACGTCTGGCTGATCGCGCCGGAGATGTCGCCGGTCTTCGCCTGCCAGCGCGAGATGATTTCCTGCACACCGATGTTCCGGTCCTCGGCCTTCGTGGTTTCGACGCGCACGACGCCGATGTGAGCGCCGGCGTCCCGTTGCTCGAACACGTCGCCGCCGAGTCCAATCTGCGAGTAGAGATGAAGCATGAAAGGCTCGTGGCCTTCGGCGACGATCTCCGCCTCGACGTCGCGCAGGGCCTGCTCCGTCCGCGCGATCGCGGATTTGGTAACGTCGATGGGCGTGCCCTGCGGAAACTCGACCGACGCCTGCAGGAACGGCACGTCGCCCTCCGGAAATAGCACGAACTTCACCGTGCCGCTGCCGAGCATGCCCACCATCGTGAAGATGAAGAACGCGAACGCGGATGCGAGCGAAAGGTAGCGGTACTGAAGCGCGCGCTGCAGGAGTGGTTTATACAGGTGTTCGATGGTCCACATCAGGCCGGCGGTCACGGCCTGGCGCACGGCGAACAGCGCACGCAATACGAACAGTGTGGGGTAGTAATATGGACGCAGATAGGCCGTTAGTCCGGTGTTGCCCTGAAGCCACGCTGGAAATCCCGGTCGCTGCCTCGGGTCGGGAATGTGCGAAAGATGTGCTGGAAGGCAGGTCAACGCCTCGACCATCGAGATGGATAGCGCAGCGATGACCACCACCGGCACCAGAGCAATGAATTTGCCCACGACGCTCGGAATGAAAAATAGCGGGATGAACGCCACAATCGTCGTGGTCACCGCCGCGATGACCGGCAGCGCCACTTCCATCGTCCCGTGCGTCGCCGCCGCGACACCCTGTTCCCCGTTCCAGCGGCGATGGTAGATCGACTCGCCGACGACGATGGCGTCGTCCACGATGATGCCCATGACGAGGATGATGCCAAGCAGCGACATCACGTTCAGCGAGCCGCCGACGAAAAACAGCACGACCATCGCGCCGCAGAGCGAGGCGGGAATCCCCATCGCGACCCAGAGGCTGAGCCGGACATCGAGGAACAACAGCAAGATGATGACCACCAGGATGAACCCCTGCGTGCCGTTCTTCAACAAGAGGTTCAGCCGCGCCTGCACGTCTTCCGACGCGTCGCTCCACGCCGTGAGATGGATGCCCTCCGGCAACGTCTTGGCGCGCTCCTCCGCAAACGTGCGCGCCGCGCGGGCGACCTTGATCGCGTCCTCGTCTTCCGTCTTGAACACGCCGATCGTCACCGCGGGCTGGCCGTTGAACCGCGTCAGCACGTCGTTCTCGGTAAACGCATCGCGGATCGTGGCGATCTGATCCAGCGTGACGATCTCGCCCGTCGGCTTCGCGAGCACGACAATCTTGGCAAACTCCTCGCCGGTGTACTTCCGGCCGACGGCCTTGATGTCGATCTCCTCGCCCTTCGTGCGCAGCGTGCCCCCGGAAAGGTTCACACTGCCCAGCCGGACCGCATCCGCGACCTGCTGGAACGACAATCCGTACTGGCGAAGTTTTTCCTCGGAGAGTTCAACGGAGATTTCATACTCGCGCACACCGCTGACGGATACCTGCGAAATTTCCGGCAACGCCTGGAGTTCGTCCTTGATGCGCTCGGCAAACTCTTTCCCCGATCGTTCCGTCAGGTCGCCCCAGAGCGACAGGAGAATCGTCTCGCGGCGAATCTTGATCTCCGAGATGACCGGCCGTTCGGCGTCCGGCGGAAAGTTCGGGATCGCATCGACCGCGTTCCGGATTTCGTCGAGGGCCTTTTCCATCGGATAACCTTCGACAATCTCGATCGCCGTCCGGCAGCGATTCTGAATCGAAACGGTCGTATACCGCTTGATCCCCTCGAGGCCGTCGATGGACTCCTCGATCTTGCGCGCGATGCCCTCCTCGACTTCGTACGGGTCCGCGCCGAGGTACGTCATCTCGACGAACACGGTGTCCACCGAGATTTCAGGAATACCCTCGCGCACGAGGAGGGTGGACGCGACCAACCCGGAGAGCAGCGTGAAGCCCGTGATCATCATGGCGATGACCTCGTGGCTGTAGAAGGCGGCGAAAAGGCGGCGCATGGACGGTCCGTCGAGTCGGTATCGGCTGGATTCAACCCCAAAACGTGAGATTTAGAGCCACAAGCATAGCAAACAGCCGTCAACCGGGGCCAAGCAACGCCCCCCTTCACGTGCCGCGCCGCGCGGCGGTTTGGTATGCTCTCGCTTCACCTCATCCCGTAGATATGGACGTCTGCATTCGCCATCTCAGCACCCTCGACGATTACAACGCCGCGGTCGCGCTGCAGTACGAGACGTGGGGTGCCGGGTTCGCCGGATGCGTGCCCACGGCAATCTTGATGGTGTCGCAGAAGGTCGGAGGGATTTCCGCCGGCGCGTTCACGCCGGACGGCCGGATGGTCGGTTGCGTGTACGGCATCACCGGATACCGCGACGGCCGGCCCGTCCACTGGTCGGACATTCTCGCGGTCACGCCGGAGCACCGCGGGACCGGGCTGGGCAAGCGCTTGAAATGGTTCCAGCGGGAGGAGCTCCTGAAGTCCGGCGTGCGCACGATGTTCTGGACGTATGACCCGCTGCAAGCGCTCAACGCGAACCTCAACATCAACACGCTGCGCGCGCGGCCGGTCGAGTACATCGTGAACATGTACGGCGACACCGGCAGCGACCTGCACGCGGGTCTGGGTACCGATCGGTTCGTCACGCAGTGGGACCTCGACACGCCCGAAGTGGCCGGGGCGGCGGAGGGTCGCGGGCTCCCGCTCACAGAGGCACCCGATGCACCAATCGTGAACACGCGCGAGGCCGGAGGAGAAATCGCACCGGTGGAAGGCGAGTTGCCCGGGTTGGATCGGGTGCTCGTCGAGGTCCCGCTGTCGATCAACGACGAGAAGAGCAAATCGGCGGAGGTCGGCGCCCGGTGGCGCAGCAGCACGCGGCGCGCGTTCCAGCACTACCTCGGCCGCGGCATGCGCGTGACCGGGTTCCACCGGCTGGGCGATCACAGGCGCGTCTATGCAATGGGGTTTGAGGACATCAGATGATTCAGGTCGAACAACTGGTCCTGCGCGAAATCCGGTTGCCGCTGGTCGAGCCGTTCCAGATATCGTCCGGCACGACCACCGATCGGCGCATCCTGCTCGTGGAAGCCATCGATCGCTCGGGCGCCGTCGCGTGGGGGGAATGCGTCGCGGGCGAAGCGCCGAACTATTCGCCGGAGACCATCGACATCGCGTGGCTCATGATCCCGCAACAGGTCGCCCCGCGCGTGTTAGGCCGGGCATTCGCGCATCCCCGCGAAGTCCGCGGCGCGCTCGACGAGAACTTCCGCGGCCACAACATGAGCAAGGCGGCCGTCGAGATGGCGCTGTGGGCGCTTGGCGCGGAAATCGAGGGCGTGTCGCTCTCGCACCTGCTGGGCGGGACGCGCGAGAAGATCCCGACCGGGATTTCCCTTGGCATTCAACCGGACCCGAAGGCGATCGCGGCCAAGGCGAAGGCCGCGCACGATCAGGGTTACCGCAAAATCAAGGTCAAGATTAAGCCGGGCAAAGACGTCGAGTACATCCGCGCCGTGCGCGACGCGCTCGGGCCGGGCGCGCACGTGATGGCGGATGCCAACAACGCCTACACACTCGGCGACCTGCCGGTGATGAAGGCGCTGGACGAATTCGGGCTGACCATGATCGAACAGCCGCTCGCGTGGGACGACGTGGTGCAGCACGCGAAATTGCAGCGCGAACTCAGGACGCCCATCTGTCTCGACGAATCGATCACGAGTGTGGGCCACGCCCGCGACATGATCGAACTCGGCAGCGGTCGCATCGTGAACATCAAGGCGGGCCGCGTCGGCGGGTTCCGCGAGTCCATCGCGATTCACGACCTGTGCCAGGCTCACGGCGTCCCCGTCTGGTGCGGCGGCATGCTCGAGAGTGGGATCGGCCGCGCGCATAATGTCGCACTCGCATCACTCCCGAATTTCTCGTTGCCGGGCGACGTCTCACCGAGCGCGCGGTACTGGGCGCAGGACATCGTCACGCCCGAATGGACCATGGACGCGACGGGCCACGTCACCGTGCCGCGCGCGAAGCCCGGGCTGGGCGTCGCCGTCGATCGGCGGCGCGTCGAGAGTCTGTGCGTGCGAACCGAATCCATTACGAAACGATCGCTCGGAGGGTGACGCGCATGAGTCTGCCGGCAAACGTGGCGCAACAGTTCGACGCCGAGCTTCGCGAGCGGCTGGTCAAGCTCCGCCGCGACCTGCACCAGCACCCGGAACTGTCGTTCAAGGAGGAACGCACCGCGGCTTGCCTCGGAACGGAGCTGAACTCGCTGCCGCTGAAATCGATCCAGCGCGTGGCCGGCACCGGGCTCGTCGCGCGCATCGCAGGTAGCGACCCGGGCGCGCCGATCGTCGCGGTCCGCGGCGACATCGACGCGCTGCCCATCCAGGAGGCGACCGGCCTGCCGTATTCGTCCAAGAACGACGGCGTGATGCACGCCTGCGGCCACGACGTGCACGCCACGTGGGCCGTCGGTGCCGCGCATCTGCTCGCGCGAAGTCCCGCGCGCGGCGACGTCCTCGTCGTGCTGCAACCGGCCGAGGAAATCGGCGCCGGCGCCGCGGCCATCCTGAAGAGCGGCGCGCTCGATGAGGCGAGGGCCATTTTCGGCGCGCACGTCGATCGCCGGTTCGAGGTGGGCCAGTGCGTCGCGCAGGAGGGACCGCTCGCGGCCTCGGCCGACACGTTCCACATCGTGCTGCATGGCCGTGGCGCGCACGGCGCGCGCCCGCACGAGTCGCGCGACCCCGTCATCGGCCTCGGCGCGATCATCGGCGCATTGCAAACCATCGTGTCGCGCCGGGTCAATCCATCGACGCCCGCCGTGGTCACCATCGGCAAAGTGAACGCCGGCACCGCGCCGAACATCATCCCAGAAACCGCCGAATTGCGCGGGACGCTCCGCGCGCTCGATCCCGAGACCCGCGCATTGCTCCACGCCGAGGTACGCAACATCGCGCGGAGCGTGGGGGAGACCTACGGCCTGAAGGTGGACGCGACCGTCCACGACAACGGCTCGCCCCCGATTGTGAATCCGCCGCAACCCACCGCCTGGGCGCGCGCGGCGGCGGTTGCGCTGGTCGGCGAGGCGAACGTCGTGCCGCTGCCCGGCGCGAACATGGGCGGCGAAGATTTCGCGTTCTACATGGAGCGGATGCCGGGCTGTTTCCTGCGCATCGGCGCGCGCGAGCCGGGCGGACAGGTCATCCCCGCGCACTCGCCCTATTTCTACGCCGCCGAGGAGTGCATCTTCGTCGGCGCGGCGGTTCTCGCGGAGTCCGCGCGGCGCGCGTCCGAGGCGCTCGCGAACGGCTAAGGCTGCTGCGGCGGATACAGCGCGCGGACCGTCGGGCGTTGCAGGATGATGATCGTGAACACGCCCAGCACCGTGCCAAACGGAAACGCGAGACAGTTCAACCCCGCGACGACGATTGAAAACGTGCGCCACTTCCGCAATTGAATGCAGCGCCCCGACCATGCCGTCAACGCGGCATGCGTCAGGCCGAGCAGGATAATCGTGCCGCCGATAATCATAAACAACAGACCCATCAGTTTCGCCATGTCGTCGGGCATCTCGCCGGAGTTCCCCTCGCTGAACATCTCCGGCCGAAACGTCATCATCGCCCCGAAACCGACGTGGAATATGGGAAAGAAGGCAAACAGCAGGAAGAACCCGGCGAGTACGTAGTGAAAAATGTAGAGCAAACGGAGGTGCTCGTCGTCGGGTGAGTAGTTATCCGGGGAATTCTGGTTCACGCTGCTGGATTGCCGTCCATTTTCTTGTGACCCCTCGATCGCCATACGAGGATGATTACTACGATACCACCGGCTACGCCGGACAGATAACTTGCAGAGTGCGCCCACCAGTCGATCATGAAAGCGATGTGTTTTTCATCCGGAACCTGGGTAGCAAGAAAGCCCTGTAATGTGACCGAACCCGAACGGGCGAGCGTTCCGCCGATGACGCCTGCAACCACGGCGCAAGCACCCATGAACCCAAGCAGCGTGAGGATTGGTCGTGCGAGTGAACGGGCATCTCGCTTCGGTCGTGAACCGGCGCGTGCGGCGATTGCCAATGGGATTCCCAGCCCAACTCCGACCCACCATGTCGCGACGATTCCCCAAGCAATGCCCAATAGCGTCGGATCTTGTGTGTTTACCAGCGGTGGATGCCCGATCGTGAAATACTCGATACAAATGCGCGCGGTGAATTGGTCGTGAATAGTTCCGTACGCAATTGCTGAGAAAATACTGAGCAGGACGATATTGAGTGATTTCAGTGCACGACCCCTCAAGGTTCCCTTTACTGCACCTCGAACACCTGTCCCGTCTTGACAAACCCCGCGAATCCGTCGCGCTCCGCCGCGATCTTCTCGTACCCGTTCCCAAGATGGACGAGCCACGTCTTCGCGCGGACCTCGGGCGCAAGCTTTTCGCGCAACGTTTCGTAAGCGGTGTGGACTTCGTCCGGAAACGAGCGGTTGAAATGCACGTCCTGAAAAATTAGTTTCGCATCCGGCGGCGGCAAGTCGCTCGAGTCCCCCGAGTAGTACACGCCGTTGTCGAACCGCAGGCAGTAGTTCTCCATCTTCGGCACGTGGCGCGTCGGCAGCATCTCCACCGCGGGAAGGCCTTCCACGCTTACGCGCCGGCCCGTCCGAACGTCGAAATACTCGTCCAGCGTCGCAATGAACGACGGATTCTGCTCGTTCCCGCAGTGCTGCATGCCCGCGCGCAACGAATGCTCCCACATCTCGTGCGCCATCGCGCCGGACGGCATGTGAAGCACCGGCCGCTTCGCCCCGCGATGGCCAAAGACGTGATAGTGATAAAACGCGAACGTCTCCAGGCCGCCAATGTGGTCGGCATGCAAGTGGGTGATGAGGACGTCGGTGACCTGAGGGAGTACGCCCGCCTCGTGCAGCGCCGCGGGCACCGTGAACCCGCAATCGATCAGCAGGAGCCGCGGGCCGCTGGAACGTAGAAAGAAACTCGTGTTGGTGAGGGAAAGATTGAGACCGCTGCCGACGCCCAGCCACTGCAGTTTCGTCATCCGGCCTTCTCCACTCCCCGCGTCCGCGCAGGCGGCCCCGATTGTAGTACACTCGTCCCGCCGCCCGCGATCCCGTTTCCGCGGCGCCGTCCCGGGTCCGGCGGCATCAACCTCACACGGAGCGTGGCTGATATGAACGAAGACCGAGTCCGCGCAGCGATCATGCAGATCTCCGCGCTGGCACCGTTGAACCCAAGTGTACGTATGAAAATCGCGAATCTTTTCATCGCGCACGGTAAACCCCAGAAGATTGCGGCAAATACGGTGCTGTACCGGCGGGGTGACGCATCTGACGACGGGGGCATCGTGATCCTCGACGGCGAACTGACCATCGACAAGGACGGGAACGTTCCCGTGACGGCGTATGGTCCCGACCTCCTCGGCGAGATGGCCCAGATCAACCCCACCCGGCAGCGCACGGCGACCGTGACCACCTTGACCGACGTGCACGCGTTGCGCTTCCGGTGGCCCGCGATCCTGCAGGCGGTCGCGGCCACGCTGTCCGGGGCGGAAGTTCAGTCGTTCTCCGACGCGCTGCAACAGCACGCATGGAACCATTTCACCGAATAGCGGCGACGTTCGCGGGAGTCACGGCATGTTGCGCGGTCTTGCGATGATGGTGGCGATGACGGCTTCATTCTCCGCAAACGCGCAATCCTTCGACGTCCTGATCCGCAATGGAACCGTCTACGACGGGACAGGCGCGGCGCCGATCACCGCCGATGTCGCGATCCGCGGCGACCGTATCGCGGGAATAGGCGACTTTTCCGCGGCGTCCGCCGCAATGACGATCGATGCCGCCGACCTCGCTGTATCGCCCGGTTTCGTGAACATGTTGAGCCACGCGCCCGTCACGCTGCTCGTCGATCCGCGCGGCATGAGCGATACGCTGCAGGGTGTCACGCTCGAAGTCTTCGGCGAATCGTCCATGGGCCCGTGGAACGAGACGATGCAGCGCGAGTCGCGCGAAGGGCAGGGCGACCTCAAATACGAAGTCGCGTGGAGCACGCTGGGCGAGTACTTCGACCACTTGCAGTCGCGCGGCATGACGCCGAACGTGTGCTCGTTCGTCGCCGCGTCCACCGTGCGCGTCAACGTCCTCGGCCGCGACGATGTCGCGCCCACGCCGGCGCAACTCGACCAGATGCGCGCGCTCGTCGCGCAGTCGATGGAGGAGGGCGCGATGGGGCTCACCTCCGCGCTCATCTACGCCCCCGCGACGTACGCCTCCACCGAGGAGCTGATCGAGTTGTCCAAGGTCGCCTCGCGGTACGGCGGCATGTATATAGCGCACATTCGCAGCGAAGGAAACCGGTTCCTCGAAGCGATCGACGAGACGCTCCGCATCGCGCGCGAGGCCGCGTTGCCGGTCGAGATTTACCACTTGAAGGCCGCGGGCACGCAGAACTGGCCCAAGATGGATCAGGCGATCGCGAAGATCGAGCAGGCGCAGCGTGATGGCGTGCGCATTACGGCCGACATGTATTCCTACGTCGCCGGCGCGACCGGCCTCGATGCGTCCATGCCGCCGTGGGTGCAGGCCGGTGGTTACGATGCGTGGGCGGAGCGACTGAAGGACCCCAAGATCCGCAAGCGGGTCCGCCGCGAAATGCTGCGCGACACGAACGAGTGGGAAAACCTCTTCTACTCCGCCGGTTCGGCCGACCGGCTGATGCTGATCGGGTTCAAGAATCCCGATCTCAAGAAGTACACCGGCATGACGCTCGCCCAGGTCGCCGCGGAACGCGGGACGTCGCCCGCGGATACCGCGATGGACCTGGTGATCGAGGACGGCAGCCGCGTCGGCACCGTGTACTTCCTGATGTCGGAGGACAACGTCCGCAAGCAGATTGCGCTGCCGTGGGTGAGTTTCGGGTCGGACGCGGGCTCGATGGCGGCCGAGGGCGACTTTCTCAAGTCCAGCACCCACCCGCGCGCCTACGGCAATTTCGCCCGCGTCCTCGGCAAGTACGTGCGCGAGGAACAGGTCCTCTCGCTCGAGGAGGCGATCCGCAAACTGACCCTGTTCCCGGCATCCACGCTCGGCATCTCCGATCGCGGCCGCCTGGCGCCCGGTTACTTCGCCGACATCGCTGTATTCGATCCGGCGACCGTTGCCGATCACGCGACGTTCGAGAATCCGCACCAGTACGCGACCGGCATGGTGCATGTCCTCGTGAACGGCACTCAGGTCGTCGCCGACGGCCGGCACACCGGCGCTACACCCGGTCGCATCGTCCGCGGGCCCGGCTGGAAGCGCGCCGGGGAGAAGTAATCGTCAGGCCCTGACCAACGTGCGATACCGCGCGCGGCGGTTCTCGAACAACCTCGATCCAAGTTCCTTTACGCGCCACTCCTCGTACTCCCGGTAGCTTCCTTCGAACCACCGCACGAATCCGTCGCCCTCGAACACCAACAAATGCGTGCAGATGCGATCGAGAA
>CAYUZD010000048.1:10508-14166 GCA_964449475.1 uncultured Nitrospirales bacterium | reverse complement strand
GTCGCGCAGGCGATTCACCACGCGCGGCACCGGTCGGCGTTCGGCAAGAAACTGCGGCAGCAGCCGCTGATGAAGAATGTACTCGCGGATCTCGCCGTCGAGTGGGAGGCCGCGGCGACGATGATGTTCCGGCTCGCACGGGCGTACGACCAGGGCATGACGGATCCCGGCCAAGAGGCGTTCATCCGCATTGCGACCGCGGTGGCGAAGTACTGGGTGTGCAAGCGCGGCCCGCACCACACATACGAGGCGATGGAATGCCTCGGCGGCGCGGGCTACGTCGAGGACGGCCCGATGCCGCGGCTGTACCGCGAAGCGCCGCTGACGTCCATCTGGGAAGGATCGGGCAATGTCATGTGCCTCGATGTGTTGCGCGCGCTGGACAAGGAGCCCGAGACCGCGCCGGCGTTCCTCGCGGAACTCGAACGCGCGCGGGGCGGCGACGCGCGGGTCGATCGGGCGATCGAGGGCATCAAGTCGGAACTGCGTGACACATCGAACCTGGAGATTCGCGCGCGGCGCGTCGTCGAGAAGTTGGCCGTGGCGCTGGAGGGAGCGCTATTGGTCCAGTATGGGCATCCCGCCGTCGCCTCGGCGTTCTGCGCGTCGCGTTTGGCGGGAGACCACGGCGGCGAATACGGTACGCTGCCGCCGAACGTCGAGTTCGACGCCATTATCGACCGCGCTGCGCCGGTGCCGGCCTAGCCGGAACAATTGGCGCGCCGGCGTGTTGGATTGAACATGACGCCTTCGCCCACCAACCGCGCGCTGCCAGGCCTCATGACGGCCGTGTGCCTGATGACCGGCGGTGCCTTCGCCTCGGGGGACGCCAAGCCGCAGGCGGCGCCCGATCGCGTGCCGAACTTCCGGTTCATGGACGTGGACGGCGTGGAACACGAGTTATTCCAGTACCGGGACGCCAAGGCGATCGTGCTGTTCTTCCAGATGAACGGCTGCCCGATTGTGCGGCAGAGTTACCCGTACTTCGAAGAGATCAAGCAGCAGTACGCCGGACGCGGCGTCGTATTCCTGTACATCAACAGCAACAAGTGGGATTCGGCCGAGACCGTCCTCGCGGAACGCGCCGACTTCAAGTTCACGCCGCCCGTGCTGATCGACGCGCACCGCGCGCTCGCGCATTACCTCCAGATTGAGCGATCGGCGGACACGTTCGTAATTGATCCCGCGCAGGACTGGAGCATCGTGTACCACGGCATGGCGGACGACCGGTTCGACTACGGCCTGCAACGCATGAGTCCCAGCCAGTTCTGGTTGCGCGACGCGCTCGACGCGATTCTCTCGGCGCGAGAACCCGCGCACACCGAGACCGTCGCGAAGGGGTGTCTGATCGACATGGACACGTACGAGGGCGTGCTGTTCGACAGGCACGTCCGTCCGATCCTCGAAACCGAACTTCGCGCGGAGTTTCTGGGACCGGTCGAGGACGAAGATGGCGCGCGCGCCAACAGCGATCGCATCCTTGCTGCATTGTTGACCGGGCGCGATTCCGGCGGCAATCCAGTCACGCTCACGGACATTCAGGCCGAATCGCTCGTCGCGTGGTTGTTTGGAAACCGCGCGTCGGACTAACGCGCGCCGGTCATTTCGAGCCTGAACCCGCGGCCGGTGACAATCGAATCGTCGACGACGGGCACGTGTCCCGATTTCGGCACGATGATGTGCGATGAGAGCGCGAGAATGTCGCGCTCGACATCGATTCCGGGCATGACGGCCTGCAACTCGACGCCCCGTTCCGTCAGGCGGAAAACGCCGACCGGAGTGATGTAGAAGACCGTCCGGCCGGCCTTGAGCGCCTCTGCGCCGGCAAACGTCACCTCATCCACGGCCTCGATGAACTTCGCCTTCCCGTGTCGCAGGATGCGGATCTGGCCGTCTTCGATAGCGATCTCACCGTGTGCCATCCAGTTGCCAACGAACAGCACAAGCTTTGCCGACGTGCTGAAATCGATGAAGCCTCCCGGTCCGACGTAGTTCATCGGCCCTTCGCCGCGTTTGGACACGTTCACGTTGCCGTGCCGATCGACCTGGAGGATGCCGAGGATGGTCACGTCGAGTTCACGGTGGGCGCGGTGGAAAATCTCCGCCGATGACACCATGTAGTCGGGACACGCCGCCGCGCCGAAGAACACGCCGGGGCCGGGCACTCCACCGACGACGCCGCTCTCCGTGAAGAACGTGAGCCGGTCGATGAGCCCCGCCTCGAAGAGCGTGCGACAGACTTCCTCGGGCAGGCCGGTGCCGATGTTCACCAGCGGCTTCGTCGCGGGTACGCGGTCCGTGAAGACCTTGGCGGCGAGCCGCGCCATCGCCTCGTCCACGGGCGAGCGCCGCGGGGTGACGCCGATGACGCGGTTGATGAAGCGCATCTGGGCGTAGCCTTCGGCAACGGACAGGTCACTCTCAGTCGTGAGCACCTTCCACGGGTTGCGATGACCCCGCGACAACGTCTGGCCGCACTTCGGATAGTAGACGATCGCGTCGACCTCGTCCGGCTTGAAGTAGACCTCGTCGTACCCTTCGGCGACCATCAGGCCGACGGCCACGATCACCTTGCCGCCGTTACGCCGCGCCGCGCGCGCGATTTCGCGGGATTCGGCGAGCATCGATGTGTTCTTCATGTAAATATTGCCTCGCGCGTCGGCCGCGGGCGCATTGATCAGCGCAACATCGATCTTGGGCAGGCGAAACCGGATACGGTCGCCTTCACGCACGGCGAACTGTTCAGCATCGGGTGGGAAGAGCGGCGTGCCGCGGCCGGTGGCGGGGTCGAACGCGGTACCGACGCCCGTGGGCACGACGACACTGTCCTCGCCGCTGCCCTGCGCCTCGATGAGCAGCGCGAGCGTGCCTTGGGGATAGCATTGGAGTTCGACCTTTCCGCACTCGGCCAGCCGTAGCATGTTCTTGAACGTCTCGTGGTGACCGGTGATGAACCGGCGCACGAGACCCTCGACGCCGAGTTCGTCCACCGTGCCCGGCACCCTGCCGCGCCCGCCCTGGCCGCCGATCGGGATGAGGGTCAGATCGCGCGGGTGCCCCGTCTCCTCGAAGAGTTCCTTGATACCCCAGTAGAGGATGGTTGCGTGCTGGTTGCCGCCGAGACCGGACACGCCGACGACGGCGCCATCGGGGATCATGCGAATCGCGTCGCGCACGCCCAGGAACTTCGGGTTATCCTGGCGCGTGTAGACGTAGTGTGTGTCACGCTTGTCCCAAGTCAGTCTCCACTTGACGATGCGCCAGATCAGGCGCAGCTTGGTCCACGGTGTCATCGTCCCCGCGATCCTCCCATACGGCGGCGGAGTATACCGGCGGCGGCGGTGCGCAATCAGTGTGGCGCACGTTGGACTCACGCGGGGCGATGTGGTAGGCTGTTAACGCCTGTTAACAGAGTTAAGGAGTCCCCGTTGCCGTCGTTCAGCCCTTTTACCGGCACGCCCCACGGCATCAGCCCGGCGCTCGAGCAGTATATCGAGGCGATTGCGGACCTGCTGACGCGCGAGAAGGTGTGCAGCGTCAGCCAGGTGGCGCAACAGGTGCAAGTGAGCCGGCCGGCGGCGTCCCGCGCGATCCGCGAACTCACCGAGCAGAACATCGTCGAGCACAAGGCCTACGGATACGTGGACCTGACGCCGAA
>CAYUZD010000048.1:0-10408 GCA_964449475.1 uncultured Nitrospirales bacterium | reverse complement strand
TACAGGCTGCGCGACGCCTCCAGGCACGGCTCGCGGTAGTACTCCATGTCCTCCTCGAACGCGGGACGGAGTTCCGGGTGTTCGCGAACGATGCGCCGGGCGAGATACGTGCCGAACGCGATGTGGCGGGACTCGTCCTTCTGGATATTGCGCAGACCGGTGCGCAACCCCGGGAAAATGCCCCGCGGATCGAGGCATTCGTAGAACGACTCGTACCCGACCTCGGCGAGCACACCCTCGACGATCTGGTGATAGACGACCGTGGCGCGGAGCTGGGCCCGCGGCGAATGGTCGGTCAGCAGCGCGCCGAGCACGCGCGGCATCTCCTCCTGCACAATCGGCGTCTGCTGGCCGGGCGGACGCGGCACCGATTCAGAGCCGATCTTTCCGGGCAACACCTCGAACAGCCAGCGCTGGAAGAACTCGAGGTGGGTCGATTCCTCGTACATCTGCTGCGTGAGGTACATCTCCTCGTCCATGCGCCCGCGCTCGCGGCGGAGCGCCTGCTGCAATGGCGCGAGGTCGTGCGCGACCGCCCGCTCTCCGTGGAAAAACCCGAGAACCTGGCTGAGCAATACCCCCTGTTCGGCGACAGTCAGCGCGCGCCAGTCGGCCGCGTCCTGCGTGAGGTCGACACTGTGCGGATCCCACTGCAACTGCCGGCCTTTGCGCAGTTCGCGCAAGGGCTGCGATTCAAAGTCGAGCGGCATGGACGTCGGGCTTCCTAGTCGATGATGGACTGATACGCAAGGATCTTGAACTGGTCACCGTAGTGGAGGCCGGTGTGGGGGAGAATCTGCACCATGTAGATCCCGATGAAGTCTTCCTCGGGATCGATCCAGAATTTCGTGCCCGCGGCGCCGCCCCAATTGTACTCGCCGCGTGAAACCGGCACGCCGATGCGGCCCGGCTCCATCGCGACGGCGAACCCGAGGCCGAATTCGTACCCCCCCTCGCGCAGCGCGGACTCGACATCGAGCGTGTGATTGTCCGTCATCAGCTCGATCGTGGTGCGGCTGAGAATCCGGCGCTCGTCCAGCTCGCCGCCGTTGAGCAGCATCTGGCAGAAACGGAAATAGTCGGACGCCGTTGAGACCAACCCGCCGCCACCCGAGAAGTACGTCGGATTGTTAACAAAGTTGCGCGAATAGAAAGCGGGGGCGGGCGCGATGGCACCGTCCTTGTTCGGGACCGGCGAGTACATCTGCGCGAAGCGGCCGAGCTTGTCGTCGGGCACCCAGAACGCGGTGTCGGACATTCCGAGCTGATCGAAAATGCGTTCCTTCAGAAACGCGTCGAACGGCTGGCCGGAGAGGACCTCGACGAGCCGGCCGAGCACGTCGATCGAGACGCTGTACTCCCACCGTTCGCCGGGATGATGCTTGAGCGGCAGTTTCCCAAGTTTCTCGACGGTTTCCGCGATGGTCTTCTCCGTGGTCAGAATACCGTTCTGCTGGTAGAGCAAATCGACCTCGGAGTTGCCGAAGAAGCCGTAGGTGAGGCCGGCGGTGTGGCGCAGCAAGTCCTCGATCGTCATCTCACGGCGCGCGTCCTCGGTCGTGATGTCGGCGAGAGACGTCGGCTTGCGCGGCGCGCCGGCCGGGTCCTCCTCGGGCAGGTTGAAGACCGGGCCGCTGCCATCGCCCTCGGGCTGGACGGCGACGCGCAGATTGCCGAGTTCAGGGAGATACTTCGAGACGGGGTCGTCAAGGAAGAATTTGCCCTCCTCGTACAACATCATCACGGCGACGCTCGTGACCGGCTTCGACATCGAGTAGATCCGGAAGATCGTGTCGTCCGTCATCGACGTCTTCTTCTCGCGATCCGCCATGCCGACCGATTCGAGATACGCCACTTCGCCGCGCCGCGCGACGAGCGCGACCGCGCCGGAGATCCGGCCGGCGCCGTAATCGGCCTTCATCGCGGCCGTGATGCGATCGAGCCGTTCCTGGGAAAGTCCGACCTTGTCTGGGTCGGTCTGCGGCAGCGAACCGGCGTGAACAAGGGTCGATGCCGCCAGTGCCGATACGATAGCGACGACGGCGGAATGCTGACGAAGTGAACGAGTCATGAGGGGAAAGCCTCTCCGGTTGCGCCCGAGGGCATTATTCCAGACGATCGCGGTGAATACAACGGCGTCACTGGCTCAGCGCATCCAGCTTTGACCGCACTTTGCGCGCGCGCGGGTCGTTTTTGCCGAGCAAGGTCTCGTAGATATCGAGCGCGAGCGTGAAATGCCCCATGGCGACGACCGGATCGTTCAGGTCCGCGAGCACGCAGCCGATCGCGTAGGCGTCGCGCGCGACGGATGCGTGGGATTTGCCAAAGATCTTGTCGTCGATCCGCAGTGCCTTCTGCAATTGGGTGAGCGCCTCCGGCAGAAGTCCCTGTTTGTGGAGGGACTTGCCCATGCGGTAATGGATGGTGGCGGCGCGCTCGCTCTCCGGCCCGTCGGACGTGAGCACGATGGCGAGCGCGCGCTCGAAGCACGTCATCGCCTTGCTGTTCGCGTCCAGCTCGTCAAGCGCGCGGCCAAGATTGACGAGGTTGCGCACGACCTCGGGCGACTCGGGGCCGAACCGTTCCTCGTTATGCGCGAGTGCGCGTTCGAGGCAGCTCCGGGCCTGCGCCGCCTTGCTGTTGTCGAGCAGGACGACGCCGAGATGGTTCATCAGCGCGACGGTCAAGGGCGAATCGTCGCCCTCGATACGTTCGATCATATTGAGCGCGTCGCGATAATAGCGCTCCGCGTCTTCGAGCTGTCGCAGTTCGCGGCAGGCATGACCGATGTTCGCCAAGTCACGCGCGATCATCGGATGGTGATCGCCGTACGCCTGCTTGTCGAGCCGCAGCGCCCGCGCCAGTTTCTCGTGGGCCAGCATCGGCTCGCGCATCTCGATGAGCACCATCGCGAGGTTGTTCAGGTATGTCGCGAGCGCGCCGGGGCTGTGTTCGGAGGCGCTTTCCTCGGCCAGAACCGCCTTCTCAAAGCAGTTCCGCGCTTTCGCGAGCCGCCCGAGCCGGTGCCAAGTGCGGCCGAAGCGATCGGCGCACTCGGCGACGAGCGGGTGGTTCCAACCGTAGACTTCGAGGTAGATTCGCATCGCGCGTTCGTAGGTCTGCTGCGCGGATTCGAGGTCGCCGATTTCCTCGAGTATCGCGCAGAGATTGCGGATAGGAATGGTCAACAATTTCTCGTCCGGCGCGCCGTAGACCGCTTCCTCGAGCGGGCCGTAGACCGCCTCGCACATTTCAAAGGCCTTCTCGAAGCAATCTTTCGCCTCGTGAAGGTTTCCGAGTTCGTGCTCGATGATGCCGAGACTGTTGATGCGCGTCGCCACAACGGGATGCGCGTCCTTGTACACGCGGCGTCCGAGCGAGACGGCAAGCTGGTAGCACGTCTTGGCCTCCTCCAGCGCCCCGTTGGCGTGCAAGTAGAGGCCGCACAAGTAAATGAGCTGCGACGAGGCCTCGCGCGCCACGCCGGCTTCCTCCGCGTGCAGCGTGGCCGCGAGCGCGTGGGGGAGAAGCCGCGTGCACACGGGGGACGGACCCTCGTACTGCGCCTGCCGCGGGAACGCCTCGCCCACGAGCCGGGTGGCCGCGTTCGCCCAGGCGCGGGACGCATCCGCCGCCAGGCTGTCGCGGACCGCCTCCTGGATGAGTTCGTGCATCGAGAATGAATCCGCATGGCGTTCGATGAACCCGAAGGATTCGAGGCGGATCAGCATCGCGCGCAGTTTCGCCTTGTCCTGGATCGCTTCCGAAAGTCGCTTGGACAGGATCTCTTCCTCGGTTTCCTGTTTGTCGAAAAGGAGTAAGGGCACGTCGCGCGCGCCGAGGTAGGCGGCAAGCGTGAGCAGATCGCGCGACGTCTTGTCTTCGCGCTCGAGGCGGCCCAACAGTTCGCTGACCCCGAAGCGAAGGACCGCTTTGGACACCTCGGGGCCGGCTTGCGATCGCAACGCCTCGGGCATGCGCGCCTCGAGGCGCGTCACGACCTCGGAGCAACTGCACCCGCGCAGTTGCGACCAGTGCCGGAACAGGCGCAGGTTCGTCGGGCTGCCGCCGGCGAACGCGATCAGCTTGTCCGCACCCGGATCGGCGTCCGGTGCGGCGAGCACTTCGCGCGAGGAAGGGGCGTCAAGCGGCTTGAGCTCAATCCGTTCGTACGGCGCGTCGGCGGCGCCGAGGATCGTCGTGACGATGACGTGACCGCCCGGCCGCTGCGGAAAGTACTTCTCCAGGAGTTCAAGGTGTTCCAGCCCGTCCACAATCATGAGCCAGCCGCCGTACGAACTTAGGAAATCGCGTACTTCCCCGATCTCGTGAGGCGGTTCGTCCTCAACGCCGCGCACGAGGTTCAGCGCCGTCATCAATTGCGTGTAGCCGAGGCGCAGGACGCCCGATTCCTCCGCCTGCACCCACCACACCAGCCGGTACGCCCCCGCGTGGCGATAGGCGTACTCGCGCGCCAGAGCGCTCTTGCCCATGCCGCCGATGGGCGTCGTGCCCTCGTTGACGACGACAATCCGGGAACGCTTCAGCGCGCCAGCCAACTCGGCCAACTCGGCGTCGCGGCCGCCGAACGCCAGATCACGCTGCGCGCGTAGGTTCCACACCGGCGGCAGGCGATCGGATGTGTGCTTCGGATCGGAGGTCGGACTGGGCTCGGAGTCGTCGGACTGCATCAATGGGTACCGGTGCCGGGAGAAAAACTATGCCCGTGTGCGGCGTTGGTTGCAAGCCGGGGCCTGCCGGTCCGTGTTAAAACCGCACAAGACAGTGCGTTATGTAAATTGAATTCCTCGACCGAACCCCGTTAGCATGGAAGCGCTGTTGGGGCGAAATGATTGATTTCTATGCCAGGCTGGTCAAGCGGCTCGGCCGGCGATCGCCTCCAGGTCTGACATCGCGCGCAGGGGACGGTGCCCGGGACCCATGAAGTGCCCGAATCACTTGTTACGCAACGCGGCGGGATACTGCTGTGTGTGCGGGTCGTTCTTTTGTGAAGAATGCCTGACGCGCCACGAGAACAACCTCTACTGCCCAAAGCACTACAAGCCCATCGCGGCCAAGCTCGCCGAGAATGAACGTCTGCAACAGGGCCGCAAACGCCATCAGCGCCACGCGCTCGTCGTCCATTTCCGCGATGGCAAGTGCGAACAGGGCGTGAGCCACGCGATGAACGCGCGCGAGGCGGGCTTTCATCTCACGTGCGAGGACAATAACGGGATCGCGACGGGGAAGACCGTGCGCGTGCGCTTCGCCGATGTGAAATACGTCGCCAACGTGAAAAGTTACACGGGAAAGTTCGACCCATCGGAGTCGTTCGCGGAGTATCAGGTGCAGGGGTCGCCGGTCGTCATCGAGTTCAAAGACGGTGAGACGGTCGAGGGCCGCACGGTCCAGCGGTACAACCCGGACGAACCCCGTTTCTACATTGTTCCGAACGACCCCAAATCGAACAACATCAACCTGCTCGTCGAGCAGTCCGCCGTGAAAGCGGTGTTTTCCGCCGCGGAATGGGCCGCGCAGCAGGCCGCGAAGAAGGAACAGGCGAAACAGGCCAAGGCCGCCGGGGTCGCGACGCCCACCGCGGCGACGCAGGAAGAGACGATGGGGGACTTCTACTTCGAGCAGCACAACTACACCGGCGCGCTCGAGCAGTACCAGGTCGCGATTCGGAAACACCCGGATTCGCTGCGGTTGCGCAAGAAGGTCCTCGCTGCGTCGCTGAACATCGGCATCGGGTTCGTCAAACGCCGCGACTACCCCAAGGCGCTCGAATGGATGAATAAGGCCCTTGAGGTGGATCCGGACAACGACGTCGCCAAGCGCAAGGCCAAGCAACTGACGAAGGTCATCGAGAAGACGCAGCGCCGGATGCAGGCGTACCGCGAGGGCACGTTGTTCTCGGCCACGAAGGATGAGGACGAGGGGTTCCCCGACCTCGATTAGCCGCTCACTCGCCGCGGCCCGCCAGGTCGAGCAGAAACGCGTAGTTCAGCGCCGTCTCCCGGTACTGTTCGTATCGCCCCGATGCGCCGCCGTGGCCCGCATTCATGTTTGTCTTCAGCAGCAGCACGTTGTTGTCCGTCTTCATCGCGCGGAGTTTCGCCACCCACTTCGCCGGTTCCCAGTATTGGACCTGCGAGTCGTGCAGCCCCGTCGTGACCAGCACATTGGGGTAGGCCTTGGGTTCGACGTTGTCGTACGGCGAATACGCGAGAATGTACTGGTAGAAGTCTTCGCGGTTCGGATCGCCCCATTCGTCGTATTCGCCCGTAGTCAGCGGAATGCTGTCGTCCAGCATGGTCGTCAGGACGTCGACAAACGGCACGCGCGTAACGATGCCGTGAAACAGGTCGGGCCGCAGATTCAACACGGCGCCCATCAGCAGGCCGCCCGCGCTGCCGCCGGTGGCGTACAGCTGCTGCGGCGAGGTGTACCGCTGCGCGACCAGGTGCTCCGCGCAGTCGATGAAATCCGTGAACGTGTTCATCTTCTTCTTCTGCCGGCCGTCCTCATACCACGCGCGCCCGAGATCTTCTCCGCCGCGGACGTGGGCAATCGCATACGCGAAACCGCGATCGAGGAGACTGAGCCGCGGCGAACTGAACCCCGGGCTGCTGCTGATGCCGTACGAGCCGTAGCCGTAGAGCAGGAGCGGGGCGGTGCCGTCACGCTTCAGATCGCGCCGGTACACGATCGAAATGGGCACGCGCACGCCGTCGCGCGCTGTCGCCCAGAGCCGTTCCGCAACGTAGTCTTCGGGCCGGAACCCGCCGAGCACCGCCTCCTGTTTGATGAGTCGTTTCTCCCGCGCGACGAGGTCGTAGTCGTACACGGAGTTGGGCGTCGTCATCGAGGTATAGCCGTAGCGCAGCGTCGTCGTGTCCGCTTCGGGATTCATGCCGATGCCGGCTTCGTACACCTGTTCGCCGAAGTCCACCTCGTGCGCGGGCGACCCGTCCCACGGAATCACGCGGAGCCGCGCGAGTCCCTCGCGGCGATCGCTGAGCACGAGATGGTCGCGGAACAACTCGAACCCTTCCAGCAAGGTGTCGGCGCGGTGCGGGACGACTTCCTCCCAGTCTCCCGTCGTCGCGCGCGATTCGGGGACGCGGGTCAGGCGAAAATTCTTCGCGTGGTCGTTCGTGCGGATGTAGAAGTAGCCGTTCAGGTGATCCAGGTCGAATTCATGGCCGCGTTCGCGCGCGCGGAACACGATGGGGGCAGCGGTGGGGTCGTCCGCGGGCAGATACCGCGCCTCGTCGGACAGCGTCTGGTGGGACGCGATGACGATGTACTCGCGGGACTTGGTCTTGTACACCCCGCAGTTGAAGGTTTCGTCCGGCTCCTCGTAGACGAGCACGTCGTCCCCGGTCAGTGTGCCGAGTACGTGCCGGTAGATCCGGTGCGATCGCAGCGTCACGGGATCCTGCTTCGCATAGAAGATCGTCTTGTTGTCGTTCGCCCAGACGGCGTTCCCGGTCACGTCGGGAATCACGTCCTCCAATTCCGCGCCCGTCGCCGTGTCGAGGATGCGTAGCGTGTAGAACCGGCGGCCGACGAAGTCCGCACCGTACACGGCGAGCCGCTGGTCCTCGCTCATCCGCACGCCGGAGACCTGGCAGAACTCATGGCCGTCGGCGAGCCGATTCACGTCGAGCAGCTGTTCCTCGGGCGCGTCCAGCGATCCACGCTTCCGGCAGTAAAGCGGATACGCCTTGCCCTCCTCGAACCGGGTGTAGTACCAGAAATCTTTGTACCGGTATGGCGCGGAACTGTCGTCCTCCTTGATCCGCCCTTTGATCTCCTCGAACAGTTTCTCCTGCAGCGGCTTCGTGTGCGCGAGGCGCTCCTCGAGATATGCGTTCTCTGCCTCGAGATACGCTATAACGTCGGGATTGTCGCGTTCGCGCATCCAGAAATAGTCGTCGATTCGCTCGTGCCCGTGCGATTCGAGCAGGTGGGGGACGCGCTTGGCAACGGGCGGCTGAGGCATATCGGGTCCTTCTCCTTGCGACACGGCGGACGGCGCCGCGCACGACAGGGTCAAGATCAGAAACGCGGGCAAACTACGCATCGCCGGCTCCCTCCAGCGCCTTCGGACGCAACACGTTCATCAGGCGGCCCGTGGGTCGCGATCCGAACGCAGCCCAAGTCCCTGTCGCGATCGCGATGCACGCGACGGCGCCGGTCGGCATTTCCTCGGCACAGCCCGTCACGAGTTGAATCAACTCCTCGGTATCGGGATTGTGACCGACCACGAGGAGCCGCTCAATCGAGGGATCCGTCGAAGCGATGGCGTTCACACATTCTTCCGGGCCGGAGAGGTAGAGTTCCGGTACGACGACGGGCTTCAACGAGACTCCCGCCGCCTTAAGTAAGCGCCTCGCCGTCTCCCGCGCGCGGACCGCGCTCGAGCACAGGACCGCGTCCGGCGCGAGGCCGTGTTCACTTAAGTATCGCCCCATGAACTTTGCCGCGGCTTCGCCTCGCTTGTTCAAGGGACGGTCCTCGTCGGACAGCGAGGCATCGCTCCAACTGGACTTCGCGTGGCGCATCAGCAGGAGCGTCTTCATCGGACGGCGTCCGGTGTGCCGCTCAGCACAATGTCATACACCGCCAACACTTCGTCCACCTTCGCGTCCAGCGAGAAATCGTGTTCCGCGCGGGCCTTCGAGGATGCCGCCATGCGCTTGCGCGCTTCCGGGTCGCGAATCAGTCGCTCGATCGCGCCGGCGAGGGTGGGCGCATCCTCAATCGGCACGACGATGCCGTCAACCTCGTTTCGCACGAGTTCGCCGGGGCCTCCCGAGTCCGTCACGACGGGCGCGAGCCCGATCGCCATCGCCTCGAGCAGGGAACGCCCCATGGCCTCAGTGCGCGACGGCAGCACGAAGACATCGCATTGCTTCATCAGGGCCCAAGCGTCGGTGCGGAACCCGAGGAAGTGGACACGATCGAGCCCCGCGGCCCGGGCCGTGTCGCGCTCGTCCGTCTTGCCGATGATGAGTAGATGCGCGGCAAGATCGGCGGGGATCAGATTCCAGGCCTGGAACAGTACGTCCAGCCCTTTGGAACGTCGGCCCGCCGCGTTCCCGACGAAACAAACCTTGATGGACGACTCGGGTACGCCGAAGTCGCTCGTCGGCGGCGCATCCGCGCTCGGGATCCAGTCGGGCGACAGTCCCTTCTGGATGACGGTCAGCTTCGCGGGCGGCACGCCCTGCTTGATCAGATACTCGCGGACCGGTCTCGTCAGGCAGATGATGTGATCGACACGGGGATTGAGGAATTTGATGTAGCCCGTGGGGTCGAACCTGAAGTTGTGCCCGATGTAGCCGCGATAGGCGACGAGCTTCGGCCGCGCGTGCATCCCCAGCGTCGCCAGAAGCGAGACGGTCAGCGCGCGACTCTTGGTCGTATGGAGGATATCGAACCGCTCCGACTTGAGAAGTCGGCGTAACGCGCGCGCGGCGTGGATCGTCTTGCGCGGATGATACGCAATGACGGTCTGGGGAATCCGCGGGTCGAGCTTGGGGTGGGTTTGACCGTCCCGGCCGTTGTGGACAACATGCAGCGTAATGCCGCGGCGGGTGAGCTGATGGACGACATGGGCATCGAAGGAATCGATTCCCGAGAAGAACATCAGCAGCCGAAACGACACCCGGTGGCACCCCCGAACCGCGCGCCATGGTACGCGACGCATTCCCAGACGGGCAACCGCTGCGCCGCGCCGCCGTGGAACGCCGGACTCCCGCGCGGGTATGATCCCCGCACCCACCCGTAGTCCAATGAGCCTCGTTCGACTTGACCATATCGTAAAGCACTTCCACGGCGAGGCTGTCCTCGACGGCGTCGATCTGCGTGTCGAGGAGGGCGAAAGAATCGGGTTGATCGGCCGAAACGGCTGCGGCAAATCGACGCTGTTCAAGATCATCACCGGAGAGATCGCGCCCGATTCAGGGACCGTGGATCGCATGCGCCGGGCGCGGATCGCGGCGCTCGCGCAGATCCCATCGGTCGAGCCGGGGCGCAGCATTCACGACATCGTGATGCACCATTTCCACAAGTACACGGCGCTCGAAGAACGGCTGGAGTCGCTCGAGAAGGGGATTGCGGACGGCGACGAATCGGCGCTCGACGAATACGGCTTGACTCAGGACGAATTCACGGCCGCCGGCGGCTACGAGTTTCGCGCCCGGGTGAAGCGAATTCTCGGCGGACTCGGATTCCGCGAGGACGAGTATGACCTGCCGTTCGAGGCGTTGAGCGGCGGCCAGCGGACCCGCCTCATGCTTGCGCTCGTACTGCTCGAGGACGCGGACCTGTTGATGCTGGACGAGCCGGAAAACCACCTCGATTTGCAGGCGCGCGAGTGGCTCGAAGGGTTCCT
>CAYUZD010000047.1:0-14171 GCA_964449475.1 uncultured Nitrospirales bacterium | reverse complement strand
ACCGATGAACACAGATTTGAAGGGCAAGATCAAGGTCAAGGGCATTCAACACAGAGGCACGGAGGGGAAGGTCAAGGGCGGTATTGGCCACGGATTCACACGGATGGAACGGATTTAGGGTCAAGGGCAAAACGGAGGAGAAGGTCAAGGGCGGTATTGGCCAAGGATTCACACGGATGGAACGGATTTAGGGTCAAGGGCAAGAACGGAGGAGAAGGTCAAGGGCGACGACCTAGCCACGGATTAACGCGGATGGAAGGGACTTAGGGTCAAGGTCAGGAACGGAGGAGAAGGTCAAGGGCGTTGACCGCAGAGAGCGCAGAGTGAAATCGCAGAGAGCGCGGTAAAGGGCGGAGGTTGAGGGGCAGAGAAGGGGGCTATATATTAGGCGCGCGTAGATGGGGTGACGATTCTTTATGGCGCGGGTTGAGCTGCGGAACGTTTCGAAGTCGTTTGATGGGAAGGTGCCGGCGGTGCGTGAGGTGTCGCTGGAGGTGGCGGATGGGGAGTTTGTGGTGCTGGTGGGTCCGTCGGGGTGCGGGAAGTCGACGACGCTGCGGATGATTGCGGGGCTGGAGGAGGCGGACTCGGGGGAGATTGTGATTGGGGAGCGGGTAGTGAACGATGTCGCGCCGAAGGACCGTGACATTGCGATGGTGTTTCAGAATTACGCGTTGTATCCGCATATGACGGTGTACAAGAACATGGCGTTTGGGTTGAAGCTTCGGAAGGTGCCGCGGCGGGAGATTGAGGCGAAGGTGCGGGAGACGGCGCGGATTCTGGGGATCGAGGAGTTGCTGGACCGGAAGCCGAAGGCGCTCTCGGGCGGTCAGCGGCAGCGCGTGGCGGTGGGGCGGGCGATTGTGCGCGATCCGAAGGTGTTCTTGTTCGACGAGCCGCTGTCGAACCTGGATGCGATGTTGCGGGTGCAGATGCGCGGGGAAATCGAGAAGCTGCACACGCGGCTGGGCACGACGATGATTTATGTGACGCACGATCAGGTCGAGGCGATGACGATGGGTGACCGGATCGTGGTGATGCTGGACGGGGAAGTGCAGCAGATCGCGACGCCGTCGGAGTTGTACAAGCGGCCGAAGAACAAGTTCGTCGCGGGGTTCATCGGGACGCCGCCGATGAATTTTTTGAACGGTATGCTGCGGCGGGACGAGGGCGCGCTGTGGTTCGTGGCGGGCGACGGCGCGGTGAAGCTCGAGGTGGACGCGGGGGCGTCGGCGGGTGTGGGGCGGTACGAGGGCAAGTCGGTCGTGTTCGGGATCCGGCCGGAGAGCGTGCTGGAGAATGCGGCGCAGACGGCGTCGCACGGGCGGAGCGTGGAGGCGACGGTGACGCTGGTGGAGCCGCTGGGGGCGGAGACGCTGGTGCATCTGGATGTCGCGGGCGCGGCGGTGATCAGCCGGATGCCGGGCGACGCGAACCCGCGGGTGCAGTCGAAGGTGCTGGTGGATGTCGACATGGCGCGCGCGCACTTCTTCGACGCGATCACGGAAGACGCGATCGCGTAGCGGGTATTGCCGGAATGACGCGAGTTCCGAAGACGAAATACGCCAAGAGCGGTGACATCAGCATCGCGTATCAGGTGATCGGCGACGGGCCCGCGGATGTGCTTTTTGTCCCCGGCTTCGTGTCGCATTTGGATCTGGCGTGGGAAGATCCGGCGTATGCCGAATGGATGACGCGGCTGAGCCGATTCTGCCGGCTGATTCTCATTGATAAGCGTGGCACGGGGTTGTCCGATCGGGATGTCGGCGAATCCACGCTTGAGGAGCGCATGGACGATCTCCGCGCAGTGTTGGATACTGTTGGTTCGAATCAATGCACCGTGTTCGGTCTTTCGGAGGGCGGGGCGCTCTCGATGCTGTTCGCCGCGGCGTATCCCGAGCGCGTGTCGCGGCTGATATTATTTAGCGTTTTTGTTTGCGGATTAGAATCTCCCGATTATCCCGCGGGTGGCGAGCAGCGGCGCGTACTGGACGAGATACTGCACGGCATCCAGACTTCATGGGGCGACGGGCTGCTGGCGCGGTATATCGCCCCGTCGGCTCCGGTATCGCAAGAGGCCCTGGAATATTCGGCGCGGTATGAGCGCGCGGGTGCGAGTCCGCAGGCGGCACTTCGCCAGTTGCGCTGGTGTAAGGAGCTGGACGCGCGGCCGATTGCGACCAGTCTTCGGGTGCCGTCGCTGATTCTGCACCGAACGGGTGACAGGCTCGTACCGGTGGGTTCGGGCCGCTGGCTTGCGGAGCACATTGAGGGCGCGCGATACCTTGAGTTACCGGGCGACTTTCATGTGCCGTGGATTGATCCCCATTCGGCCATATTCAACGAGCTTGAGGAGTTTGTCACCGGCGAGCGCGGACATGCCGAACCAGATCGCGTGCTTGCGACCATACTCTTTACCGACATTGTGGGTTCCACAGAGCGTGCGGCGGTCGCGGGCGATCACGCGTGGCGCAATTTGCTGTCCCGGCACCATAGCGCCGTGCGCAAGGAATTGATGCGATTTCGCGGCAAGGAAATCGACACCGCGGGTGATGGATTTCTTGCGGCATTCGACGGGCCTGCGCGCGCGGTGCGCTGCGCGCAAGCGATCCGAGATGCAGTGAAGCCGCTCGGCATTGAGATTCGAGCGGGTGTGCACACGGGCGAATGCGAGCGGCACGGGGAGAAACTGGCGGGGATCGCGGTACATACAGGCGCGCGCGTGCTGTCATGCGCGGGGCCGAGTGAAGTGTGGGTGTCGGGGACGGTGCGCGATTTGGTCGCGGGATCGGGCCTGCACTTCGAGGACCGGGGTACGCGCGCGCTGAAAGGGATTCCTGGGGAGTGGCGGTTGTTCGCGGTAGCCTAACTAGCTCGGCATAGCGGTTCCCCGCCCGTCACCATCTCTCAGAAGCGAGAGGGGCGGCCCCAGCGGGCCGCCCCAAGTGTTGAACCATATTTGAACCCGAGGATCAGTTTTCGGCGGCGGGCGCTTCGGCTGGCGGATTCTCCGGGGCGGTGACGGCGGGATCGTGGGTGGCGTCGTCGTCGTCGGTCTCGATCATGTCGGGATTCCAGCCGATGGTGAGCATGAGGATCGCGAATCCGATTACGTACGCGAGGGCGATGGACCAGCCGTGGCGGATCCAGGCGCCGACGGACTTGCCGTGGGGGTAGAGGTTGGTGATGGCGACGCCGGCGGACGAGCCGAACCAAATCATGGAGCCGCCGAACCCGACGGTGTAGGCGAGGACGCCCCAGTCGTAACCGTTCTGGTTGATGGCGAGGGCGGTGAGGGGGATGTTGTCGAAGACGGCGGAGATGGCGCCGAGTCCGAAGGCGGTCATGGCGGATGCGGCGGGGAGTTCTTCGACGGGCATCATCGAGGCGCAGGTGACGAGGGCGAGGAGGAAGACGGTGCCCTTGATGGAGTTGGGGATCTCGCCCCAGGGGGTCTTGGAGAAGGTGGCGCCGAGGAGGATGGCGGCCCAGACGCCGACGGCGGGGAAGTCGAGCGCGAAATTCGCGATGATGGCGCCGGCGAGGATGAGGGCGACGACCCCGAGCCGCTTCCAGTCGACGGTGTGATGGCCGAGTTCTTCCTTCTGGATGGGCTGGTAGCGCTGCTGCTTGATCGAGCAGATGACGCCGAACACGAGGAGCGCGGGGGCCGCGGCGGCGTAGGCGTGGAAGACTTCGTGCGGTGGAACGCCGGCGATCCACATCATGGTGGTCGTGGTGTCGCCGACGACACTGCCGGAACCGCCCGCGTTGCTGGCGGCGACGATGGCGGCGAGATAACCGATGTCGACTTTTCCCTTGAAGACGGAGAGCGCGACGGTGCCGCCGATCATGGCGGCGGCGATGTTGTCGAGGAAGCTGGAGAGGATGAAGACGAGGATGAGAAGCGTGAACCCGCCGAGCCAGTCGTCGGGGAGGAAGCGCGGGAGGATTTCCGGGATCCTGGACTCTTCAAAGTGCTTGGCGAGGATGGCGAAGCCGAGGAGCAGGCCGAGGAGGTTGAGGAGGATTCGCCACTCGCCGTGATGGTGTTCGCTGCCGATGAAGTGTTCGACGAGGTTGAAGTCGGGCACGAAGCTGAGCTTGAGCGTGGTGATGGCGGCGAGCCCGATGAGCGCGACGTACATCGTGTATTCGTGGAAGAGGGCGACGCCGAGGAGCGTGATGGCGAAGAGGTAGAACTCGGCGCGCACGGCGGGGATCTCGGGCGCGCCGCTGGCGGCACCGGACGCGAGCACCGTGAGGAACACGATGAAGATGAAGAAGACACCGAGGGCGGCCATGATTTGCTTGCTGATGTACATACACAGGGTCCTTTTGGATGCAGTACGGGCGAGAGGGTGGCTGGTGGAGGGTGGATCTCTTCGCTGGGGTTGGTGCGGTTGGCCGGGCAGCTTCGGTGTCCCCCGAGCGCCGGTCCCGGCCCTAGTCTTTCGGAACTAGCGGCGTGATCATACGGCGGCGGTGGGGTGGGAATTCAAGTCAGGTGTTGGTCGAGGGACAAGGGCGTTACCACGAATGGGCACGAAAAGGGCCGAATGCGCACGAATGCAAGGGCGGTGGGCCAGAGGTGCAACGGTTGAGCGATCGGTTCGCGAGATCCTTCGCTATCGCTCAGGATGACGTGTTCTTAGAAATCGCCTTTAGTGCGCGTCGGCCTTGGTTTGGTCGAAGGGTTTTTCGACGGCCGGCGCGTGGTGGTCGTCGCCGGTGGACTTGTGGTCCGTCGGGTGCCAGCCCATCGAGAGCAGGAGGACGGCAAATCCGACGACGTAGGCGACGGGGATGGTCCATCCGTGCTTGATCCAGGCGCCGACCGAGCGCGCCTGCGGGTAGAGGTTGGAGATGGCGACGCCGGCGGACGAGCCGAACCAGATCATCGAACCGCCGAAACCGACGGCGAACGCGAGGACGCCCCAGTCGTAATTACCCTGATCGAGCGCGAGCTTGGTGAGCGGGATGTTGTCGAAGACGGACGAGATAAAGCCGAGGGCGAAGGCGCTCTGCCACGAGGCTTCGGGCAATTTGTCCACGGGCATCATGGAGGCGCACATGACGAGGGCGAGCAGGAAGACGCTGCCCTTGAGCGCGCCGGGGATTTCGCCCCAGGGCGTCTTGGCGATGAGCGCGCCGACGAGGATCGCGCCCCAGACGCCGACGGCGGGGAAATCGAGCCATACGTTCGTGACGATCGCGCCAACGAGCACGAGCGCGACGACGGCAATCCGGTTCCATTCGATTTGGTGATGCCCGGCTTCCTCCTTCTGGATGGGCTGGTACTTGTGCTGCTTGAGGGACGCGGCGACGCCGAAGATGAGGAACGCGGGAACGGCCGCGACGAAGGCGTGGAGCACGGAGAACGGCGAAACTCCGTCGATCCACATCATGGTGGTCGTAGTGTCGCCGACGACGCTGCCGGCGCCGCCTGCGTTGCTGGCCGCGACGATCGCGGCGAGGAAACCGATATCGACGCGGCCTTTGAACACGGTGAGCGCGATGGTGCCGCCGATGATGGCGGCGGCGATGTTGTCGAGGAACCCGGAGAGGACGAACACGAGACAGAGCAGGACGAACCCGCCGCGCCAGTCATTGGGCAGATAGCGGGGGAGAATCTCGGGAATCTTCGACTCCTCGAAGTGTTTCGCGAGAATGGCGAAGCCGACGAGCAGCCCGAGGAGGTTGATGAGCGTGCGCGATTCGTGCTCGATGTGCTCGACGAGCGCGAAGTCGGGCACGAACATGAGTTTGAGCGCGACGACGGACAGCATGCCGGCGAGCGCGACGTAGAGCGTGTGGTGGTGGAAGATCGCGACGCACATGAGCGTCATCGCGAAGAGGACGAACTCCGCGCGGATGGCGGGGATTTCCGGTTCGCCCGCGCCGCCGCTACCGAGCCAGACGACGGCAAAAACGCAAAAGACCGCGAAGACGGCCAGGATGGCGATGATGCTCTTGCTGATGTGCATGTGACGTTTCCCCCGTTACGCGTCCGGTTGGCGATTGTCGGCGGCGAGCGGTGCCGCGCGGGACCGGAGACGTATTCCCACTGAACTGTAGCCTACGATTTTGATAGCTGTCCAATATGTAACGTAAACCGGACTCGCGGCGAGTGGATCGCTGGGAAAACGAGGCCGTTTGCGGGTGGGGAACGCGGCTGCGTAGACTGCGCAAGAACCCACCCTGAGACCGGCGCGCCGGTGGAGATGTGCCGTGGAGCCGAAGTCATCCGGTCCGTCGCGAGAGACCTTGGACGCGCTGGCGCTGGTCGGCCAGCTCGGCGTGGCGGTCACGGCACCGATCGTGGCCGGGGTGATCGCGGGGATCTATTTGAGCGACGCGATCGGGGGCGGGTGGGGCGTGGTCGTGCTGATTGCGGGGGTCGTGATCGGCGTCGGCGGCGCGGTGGCCGCGGGATACCGGATCCTTGCGCCGTTTCTGAACAAGTAGGGTGGGTGCGTGACCGAGATCGACGATTCGATACTTCCGCTGCGGCGGTTCCGGTTGATGGCGGTGCGATTTGCGCTGGTCTTGACCGTGGCCGGGGCGGGGGCGGTGTACCTGTGGTCGGGAGCGGCGGCGCAGGGGTTCTTGATGGGGGGAATTGCGGGTATTTTGAGCTTCTGGATGGAGGCGGTGCGGCTCGAAAAAGTTGCATCACGCGGGGGGTCGAATGTAAAGTTTGCGGCTCTCGCCTGGACCGCGTTCCGCTTCGCAATTTTTGGGGCGGTGCTCGTCAGAGCGTACACGCTGGATCGGGAACGGATGCTGGGTCTCCTGGGGGCTGCGGCCGGCATTTTCGTCATCCGATTCGTCATTGCTTTCCTCGGCATCACGGGGATGGACCTGAACGGCGGGCGGGAATCCCAGCGCAAGTAGCACGGCGCCTGTCAGTAACTGAGGGAGCGCAACGCGCGTCGCATGGAACACATTGGCGAGCGGCTGGTCTGGCACTACGTGCCGTACACCGGCATCGCGATTCCGCTGGGCGGGGTGAACGTGCTGACCGTGTTCAACACGGTGGTCGTCATGGTTGTGTTGTGGACGCTGATGTGGCTCGGCGGGCGCAAGCGCGCGCTGATTCCGGGCCGCGGGCAGATGGCGTTTGAGCTATTCGTGACGGTGTTCGACGGGTTGGTGGCGAGTTCGCTGGAATTGGCGTCGCGCGAGGCGAACCGCAAGTTCTTTCCGTTGATTACGTGCCTGTTCGCGTTCCTCCTGCTGAGCAACTACATGGGTTTCTTTCCGCACCACTACTTCGAGGAGCCGACGGGCGACATCAACTGCACGCTGGCGCTCGGGGTGATGGTGATAGGCATCGCGACGTACTGCGGGGCGAAGGCGAAGGGGCCGATGGGTTACTTCCAGGAACTGCTCGGGCCGATGTGGACGCAGGAAGGCACGAAGGGCATGGCAAAGTTCGCGGGGAAGGCGTCGGCGATCTTCTTCTTTCCGCTGAACATCATCGGCGAAATTGCCAAGGTGGTGTCGATTTCGTTCCGCTTGTTCGGGAACATCATCGGCGGGTCGATCATCATTCTGGTAGTGTCAACGCTGGTCTTCAATACGGTGCTGCCAGTGGGGCTCGACTTATTCTTTGTCTTCTTCGTGGGCGCGGTGCAGGCGTTCGTCTTCACGATGCTGGCGCTCACGTACATAGCGGTCGCGATTAAGTAGCGCGCCGGGCCCGGCGCGCGGGCGGCGTGCACGTGTGACACCGAGGGACGGAAGTGGACATTAGTCCGGACACGTGGGACATGATTGGCCGGTACGGCGGCGCGGGACTGGCGCTGGGCCTGGGCGGGATCGGCGCGGCGATGGGCATGGGCATGGCGGCCGCGCAGGCGAGCGACGGCATCATGCGGCAGCCGGAACGCAACGGCTATTTGCTGCGGACGATGCTGGTGGGTCAGGCGGTGGGCGGTAGCCCGTCGATCTTCGCGCTAGTCGTGGGACTGTTGATTCTGTTTTTGCCGGTGCCGCCTTCGGTGTCTGGACCGTTGTACGCGTCGGTGTTGTTGGGCGCGGGACTGAGCATCGGGCTGGGTTGCTTTGGCAGCGGGATCGGTTGCGGCTGGCCGGCGGCGGCGGCATGCGACGGTGTCGCGCGGAACCCGGAGAAGGCAACGGTGGTGACGTCGTCGATGATCGTCGGGCAGGCGGTGGCGCAGAGTCCGAGCATCTTCGCGACGATGGTGGCGCTGATTTTGTTGTTCGTGCCGCCAACGGCGGGCGGTCTGGCGGGAATCGGAATTGCGATCAGCGCGGGCGTGGCGATGGGCATCGGCGCGCTGGGGCCGGGGTTGGGATCGGGCGTGGCGGCGCGCGGCGCGGTTCAGGGCCTGGGCGCGTGGCCGCGTTCGCAGGCGATCACGATCCGGACGATGCTGATCGGCCAGGCGGTGTGCCAGACGCCGGCGATCTTCGGGATGCTGGTGGCGTTCATCATGTTGTTCACGCTGCAGGATCTCGAGACTTCGATCGTGGGGTTTGCGAAGGTGTTGGCGGCGGCGATTTCGGTGGGCGTGGGCGGATTCGGCCCGGCGCTGGGCTGCGGCATGATCAGCGACACGAGTTGCCTGGCGACGGCGACCCGGCCGGATCATGACGCGCTGATGCTGCGGACGATGCTGATCGGGCAGGCGGTGTCGCAATCGACGGCGATTTACGCGTTGATTATTTCATTGGTGATTTTGTACGTGGTGTAGTTTGCGTTTTCAGAGGAAGAGGGCATGAACATGATCGATCCGGGCACGGTGCTGGCGTTCGCCGGCGCGGCAATGGGGCAGAACGAAGCAGCGGCGGAAGCGATTGCGGGCGCGGACATCGTGCGCGCGTGCGCGCTGATCGGCGCGGGCATCTGCATGGGACTGGGCGCGCTTGGCCCGGGGCTCGGCGAAGGATTCGCGGCGGGCAAGGCGTGCGAGGCGATCGGCCGCGCGCCGGAACACGCGGGCCTGCTGACACGCACGATGCTGATTGGGCAGGCGGTGTCCGAATCGACGGGGATTTATTCGCTCGTCGTGGCGCTGTTGATGCTGTTCGTCGTGGGCTGAGGCGTCAGGACGAGGCGAATCGCGGGTCCCGATGGTCAATCTTAATCTCACCTTTTTCATCGAACTGGGCTTGTTCCTCCTGTTTTTGTGGGGGACGTCGCGCTTCATCCTGCGCCCGGCGTTGAAGGTGATCGACGAGCGCGAGGACCGGATCCAACGGGACCAGGACGCGGCGCAGGCGAGGGGCCGGGACGCTGACGCGATGGAGGCGGAATATCAGCGCATCCTGTCGGCGGCGCGCGCGGACGCGCAGCGGCATTTCTTCGAGACGCAGTCGCGGGCGATCGAGGCGGGCACCGCGCGGTTGAACGCGGCGCGGCGCGCGCTCGAGGACGCGGTGGCGGAGACGCGCGCGGCGGGCGAGGCGGAACTGTCCGAACAACGGCGGCAACTGGCGCTGGCGGCGCCGGACGTGGCGGAGGAGCTGATGCGGCGGCTCGAGCTGGGGAGTCCGGGCCGATGAAATCCGCGAAGGCGTTCCTGCTCGCGTATTTCGGCGTGTACCTTGCCGTTTCGCTCGGGATCAACTTCGTGCTGGGGCCGCCGGCGATGTCGGAGACGTACCTCGCACAGTACAAGGCCGAGCACGACCGGTACATGAGCATCTCGAAGCGGGCGGACTACAAGCTCTACCTCGAACAGCCGGAACGTCACCCGCCGACGGAGACGAACGCGGCGGATTTCGCGTTTGCGGACGAATACCAGACGCGCGAGGCGTACCGGGCGGAGGAGACGCGGCGCGGTCGGTATAACGCGGCGTTCGACGTGTTTCGCGCGGGCATGATCGTGCTGCTGGTGTGCTGGTTCGGCGCGAAACCGATTGGCGCGTTCCTGGATTCGCGCGTCGCGCTGGTACGGGAGCGGCTGGACAAATCGGCGGAATTGACACGCGATGCGGAATCGCGGATCGCGGCGGCGCGGGCGCGGATCGCGGGAGTGGAAGCCGAACGCGCGCGGCTGATCCAGGAAGCCGAGGCGAGCGCGTCGGCCGAGGCGCACCGGATCGAAGAGACGACGGCGGCGGCGCTGGCGCACCTGGAACAGGAACAGCGCGACCGCGTGCAGAACGAGAAGCTGCTGGCGCGGCGCGCGTTGAAGCGGGAACTCGTTGAGGGCGCGATCGCTCTGGCGGTCGGGCGATACGAGACGGAGCGCACGCCCGCGACCGAGGCGGCGTTGCTGGACAAGTTCGTGGAACAGATGGAGCGCGTGCGATGAGCGGGCCGCTGATCGCGCGGCGATATGCCGAAGGGCTGAGCACGGTCATTGCCGACGACGCGCAGTTGCAGCCCGCGCTGGACGCGCTGACCGAGTTTGCGGAGACGTACGCGGAATCGGCGGCGTTGCGCGCGGTGTTGCAAAACCCGGCGATTCAGGCGGCGCGCCGGGCGGAAGTGCTGGACGAGGTGTTGCGGCGGATGGCGATGCCGGAAGCGGCAGCGTCGTTCGTGCGGGTGCTGTTCAAGCGCCGGCGGCTGGGATCGCTGGCGGACACGGTCGAGGCGTACTCGCACGAGTGCGACGTGCGACTGAACCGGGAGACGGCGGACATCACGACGGCGGTGGCGATGACGGCGGAACAGGCGGAGGCGATCCGTCACGCGGTGGCGACGTTCGCGGGGAAGTCGATCCGCGCGATGTACCACGTGGACCCGTCGATCGTGGGCGGGATCGTCGTGCGCGTGGGCGGATTCGTCGTGGACCGGAGCGTGAAACGCGAACTGACGCGGCTGAAGCGAGAGATTCTGGAGCGGGAGTAGGACTGGATGAAGATACAGGCGACGGAAATCACGGAGATCATCAAGCAACAGATCGCCGAACACACGTGGACGATCGAGGTGGCGGAGGTCGGCCGCGTCATCCAGGCGAGCGACGGTATTGCGCGCGTGTACGGCGTGCAGAACGCGATGGCGGGCGAGCTGCTGGAGTTTCCGCACGGCGTGCGCGGGCTGGCGCTGAACCTCGAGGAAGACAACATCGGGGCGGTGCTGTTCGGCCACTACGAAAAGATCGCCGAGGGCGACACCGTGAAGCGGACGGGCCGGGTGCTGTCGGTGCCGGTGGGCGACGCGATGATCGGGCGCGTGGTGAACGCGCTGGGCGACCCGGTGGACGGCCGGGGCCCGATCGAGACGACGGACACGAACCTGGTGGAACGGATCGCGCCGGGGATCGTCGAGCGGCAACCGGTGCGCGAGCCGTTGCAGACGGGGATCAAGGCGATCGACGCGATGACGCCGATCGGGCGGGGCCAGCGCGAGTTGATCATCGGCGACCGGCAGACCGGCAAGACGGCGGTGGCGCTGGACACGATCATCAACCAGAAAGGCCAGAACGTCGTCTGCATTTACGTCGCGATCGGGCAGAAACGCTCGACGGTGGCGCGCGTGGTGGAGGAACTGCGGAACGCCGGGGCGATGGAGTACACGATCATCGTGACGGCGTCGGCGTCGGAGACGGCGCCAATGCAGTACATTGCGCCGTACACGGGGTGCGCGATCGGGGAGTATTTCCGGGACAACGGGCGGCACGCGCTGGTGATCTACGACGATCTGTCGAAGCACGCGGTCGCGTACCGGCAACTGTCGCTGCTGCTGCGGCGGCCGCCGGGCCGCGAGGCGTACCCGGGCGACGTGTTCTATCTTCATTCGCGGCTGCTGGAACGCGCGGCGAAGCTGTCCAAGGAGCGCGGGGGCGGCAGCCTGACGGCGCTGCCGATCATCGAGACGCAGGCGGGCGACATATCGGCGTACATTCCGACGAACGTGATTTCGATCACGGACGGGCAGATTTTCCTGGAGACGAGTTTGTTCATGTCGGGCGTGCGCCCGGCGATCAACGCCGGCACGAGCGTGTCGCGCGTGGGCGGATCGGCGCAGGTGAAGGCGATGCGGAAGGTGGCGGGCCGGTTGCGTCTGGAGTTGGCGAATTTTCGCGAACTGGAGGCGTTCTCGCAGTTCGGCAGCGATCTCGACAAGGCGACGCAGTTCCAACTGAATCGCGGGCGGCGGCTGGTGGAGATTTTGAAGCAGCCGCAGTTCCAGCCAGTGCCGGTGGCGAAGCAGGTGCTGATTATCTATGCGGCTACGAGCGGGCGGCTGGACGCGATGAATCCGGGTGACGTGGCGCGGTACGAGCGGGAGCTGTACGCGTACTTCGATACCGAGCGGAACGACGTGTACTCCGCGCTGGCGGAGTCGGGCGAGATGGACGATGCGCTGAAGGCGAAGGTGGACGTGGCGCTGGACGCGTTTGGCGCGAAGTTTCTGGCGACGATGTGAGCAGAGGATTTTTGACGCGTTCCGGCGTCATCGGTTGGCGAGATCCTTCGCGTTGCTCAGGATGACATGAGACCAATGACGGATAGTAGGTAGCTGTGGCGAATCTGCGGGACATCAAGCGGCGGGTCACGAGCGTCAAGAGTACGCAGAAGATCACGCGGGCGATGAAGATGGTCGCGGCGGCGAAGCTTCGGCGTACGCAGGACGCGGTTGTGCGGGCGCGGCCGTATGCGCACCGGATGCGTGAACTGACGGCGAGCGTGGCGTTGCGCGCGGAGTCGAGCGCGCACCCGTTGCTGTCGCGGGCCGCGCAGGTCGACCGGGTGGACATTGTCATCCTTACCGGAGATCGCGGATTGTGCGGCGCGTTCAATACGAATCTGGTGAACGAGGCGATGCGGTTGGCGCGCGAACGGTTCGCGGGGGACCGCGTGATGTTTACCGCAGTCGGCCGGAAGGGCCGGGAGTTGCTGCGGCGGCGCGGCTGCACGTTGCGCGCGTCGTATACGGACGTTCAGGAACGCGACCCGATGGAGGCGGCGCGCGAGATCATCGGGGGTATCGCGGACGAGTTCGCGCAGGGTGGCACGCGCGAAGTTTACTGCCTGTACAACGAATTCAAATCAGCAATCTCGCAACGCGTGACGCTGGACCGATTCCTTCCGGTCGAGTCGGGCCCGGCGGCTGAGGGCGCGACACCATTGGACTATACATACGAGCCCGACGCGGAGGCGGTGTTTGAAGCGCTGCTGACGTGGAACCTGACGGTGCAGATGCACCGGGTGTTGCTTGAGTCGGCGGCGAGCGAGCAAGGCGCGCGGATGACGGCGATGGACTCGGCCACGAAGAACGCGGGAGATATGATTTCGGAATTGACGCTGCTGTACAACCGGGCGCGTCAGGACGCGATTACGAAGGAACTGATTGAAGTGGTGAGCGGCGCGGAGGCGCTGTAGTGGGCTTGGCCGATTGTGTGGAGTTGGCCGATTGGCGATGGGTCGGGCGATCGGCGGGCGAGATCCTTCGCTTTGCTCAGGATGACAACGAATGCGTAGCGCGTCCGCGCGGGATGGGTCGCGACGGCGCGCAGGGCCGGGATTGAGGACGAGATGAACGTAGGACAGGTTTCGCAGGTGATTGGGCCGGTGATCGATGTGCGTTTTGAGCCGGGACAACTGCCGCCGATTTATCAGGCGCTGACAATCGACCGCGGGGTGAAGCGGCCGCTGGTGCTGGAGGTGGCGCAACATTTGGGCGAGAACTCGGTGCGCTGCATCGCGATGGACTCGACGGACGGCATCGTGCGCGGGACGGACGTGACGGATACGGGCGGGTTCATCACGGCGCCGGTAGGGGACGCGGTGCTGGGGCGGATCCTGAACGTGGTGGGCGAGCCGGTGGACGAGCGGGGCCCGGTGCAGGCGACGGAGCGCTGGCCGATCCACCGTCCGGCGCCGGAGTTCGACGAACTCGAGACGTCCACCGAGATGTTCGAGACGGGCATCAAGGTGATCGATTTGCTGGCGCCGTATTCGCGCGGCGGCAAGACGGGACTGTTCGGCGGCGCGGGCGTGGGCAAGACCGTGCTGATCATGGAGCTGATCCACAACGTCGCGACGAAACACGGCGGGTACTCGGTATTCGCGGGCGTGGGCGAGCGGACGCGCGAAGGCAACGACCTGTGGATCGAGATGAGCGAGTCCGGCGTGATCGACAAGACGGCGCTGATCTACGGTCAGATGACCGAGCCGCCGGGCGCGCGCGCCCGCGTGGCGCTGACGGGCCTGACGGTCGCGGAGTATTTCCGCGACAAGGG
>CAYUZD010000046.1:4346-14260 GCA_964449475.1 uncultured Nitrospirales bacterium | reverse complement strand
TTCGTCAGCATCATGTCGTGCACCATGAAATAGCCCGGCTGCGGCAGCTTGTGCAGTTGCGTGACGCGCCCGTTCGTCTCCATCCGGTACACGGTGAGCGCCATGCCCGGCCCCTGCTCGACGCCGTAGGCGTAGCCCGCGCCGCTCACCGGGTCGTATTTCGGGTGCGCGGTGAACGACATCGCCGGCGGCAGCGTGCCGTAGAAGTTCCAGTAGCTGCGGAACGCGAGCGTCTGCGGATCGAGCTCCGCCGGGTGCCCGCCCTCTGACAGCCCGAGCAGCCGCCCGTCCCACGGGATCACGTTCACGCTCGGCTGGTTCTTGCGCGGATACCGCGGTGGCGGCGCGCCCTCGGGCGCGGCCGGCGGCAGCGTGCCGTATTCGGCGTAGATCATGCGCCCAAGTTCCTGCTCCTCGAGCCGCTGCGGCGTGTCCACGAACCGCGCGCACACCCGCGCCTTGCCGTCGCGCAGCGTGTACGCGTGCAGAAATGCGTCGCCGTCGAACAGGTGTTTCAGCGTGACGCCGTGGTTCGACGTCTGGCCCGGCCCCGTGCGGTACAGCGTGCCGTCGAGCGCCTTGGGGATCGCGCCCTCGATGTCGGTCAGGTCCCACGCGCCCTCGCGGCCGGGCTCCGCATTCGCCAGCCAGCCGAGCCGCGTCTCGTCCGTCTCGAGCGCGAACGCCGCGGTCCGCTCGTCGATGTAGCCCAGCGCGCCGAGCGCCATCACGAGCTGGCCGAACTGCCGCCGCGTCATGCCGAGCTCGCTCGCGGCGTGGACAACGGATCTACTAGAGGACGCGGAACGCTTCATTGATCGTTCTCCTGAATGGATGAGACCTACTGAGAACACCGAATTCTATCAGGAATCGCGCAACCCTGTTGGAGTTTCACGGTGACGAAACGAGCGGCATCTCGGTCGCAATATTGAGATCGATCAAGATTGCCATCTGGTTTTCCAGTTGCAGGAACTGCGCCGCCCGCACCGCGGACACCTCCCGGCTGATCTTCCGGTGATACTTTTCCCACAGATCGAGCCGGTGTTGACGGTTTCGAATCATCCGCTTCGCGAGGTCGTTCCACTCGGCATCCGTCGCGCCCGGCGCGGCGTTGACTTCCAGAAAGTCGCGTATGAGAACCGCCTTCTCGGTCCCCACCTCCTCCAACGCTGCCTCGTACTCGCGGTAAATCGGCCAGAACACGTCCGCTTCCGACTCGGTTAGGCGCAAGACTTCGTTGATCGTCTCGATCTTTCCCGTATTGATCTCAGAGAACATCATGTCGAGCATGTTACGCATGTTCTCGTCCAGCGGGTCTTCCGGAGTCTCCGCGGCATCGCCTGCCCGAATCCCCACAACAGCCAGCACCACGGCAACCACCACCAGCAGCTTCTTCATCAGTGTCACTCCTCAACGGTCCGCGCCGTGCGCGAAGCGGATTAGTTCAGATCCTTGTCTTTCCAGTACTTGGTCCCCGAAACTGTCGCCTGCAGCGCTACCCCACTCTCGGTGAACTGATAAATTTCCATCGGTCCGCCGGACGAAGCGCCCGCCGCGCCGCCTGCGTTGTCGTTCGCGCCCGCGCGCACATCCGACGATGCAGTCCCCGACACCGTGCCCGCCCGGAAATCGGGCGTCGCCTTGACGCTTTGGTCCGCGGCCACACCCGTGTCCTTGTACTTGGCGGCAGCGTCGGCTTTGCCGCCGAACTGCCAACCGTCGCGAATGAACGACGCCATCACGTCGGCATCGTTGAAGATGAAGATGACCCGCAGGTCTTTCAGTCCTACCCCCAAGCCGCCGCCGAGCGACGCCACTCTCATGAAGGTCTCGTTTCCCTGCTTGTCCACGACCACGCCGTAGCCGGTGCCGGAGGCCACCATCAACAAGTTGACGTCCCGTGTCTTGAACGTCGCGTAGCCCGCGGCGTCCTTCAGGCGTTCCTTCATCTCGGGCCTGGCGCGATAAAGCTCTTCCAGTATCTCATCTCGCTGTTCGCGAACCTTCCCCCGCTTCTCGTCCGCCGAGCCTCCACGGGGACTGAAGATCTGCGAGTGCGCCTCCATCGCGCAGAACGAGAGGATTACACCCGCGATGACACTCATTCGTACCTGCATATCGTAACCATCCTGTGATTTGCGCTCTGAACGAGCGGCGACTTCAGCATAGACTACCATCCGGCCCCGCTTCATGCTGACGAGTGTCCGGTCCCCGAGGAGTGTTACAGCGGCTGCAAGTCGCCGTCGCATTTGAGGAACGGGGCAATGGACCTCGCTCGATGGGGCAATGGACTTCGACACTCTTGCCGGGGCTGTCGTTTTCAATGAACGAACAAGCGGTCCGCTCGATCGTGCGTACGAAAGCCGCGAACACGCAGCGCTGGAACGACTAAACCCAGCGGTGGACGTTACAAGGACATCGTGACACTTAGTTCTTGGTCGCGCGCAATTTCAACGACGTTCGAGGTCCATCGCCGGGTGCCCGGATAGTCCCGCTGATCGCCGACCACGGCGACCAGGGTGTACGTCCCCGGCGCGACGTTTTCGTGACGCGCGACGCCGTTGTTGATACCGCCGTATTGTCCTATCCGGCCGGAATCGATCGTGTCGATATCCGAAGCGGTGAGCATACCTGCGCCGAATATGCCCGGCACGAGCCAGACCGCGCCCACGTATCCCTGCGGAATTCCAGACACCGCAACGTTCAGCGTCCCGAACCCGTACAGGTGGAAGTCCTGTTGGATGCGCTGCCGGTCGCCGACGGTCAGCGAGACGGCCTGTTGTTTCCCGTTCTGCGTCGACGCCGTCAGCGACACCGTCCCCGCCGGCACGAACTCCATGGTGTACCGGCCGGAGTTGTCGACCTGCGAGTTGAAGTAATCCGACGAACCATCGGCATTGGCGATGTTTGCCCGGACATAGACGCCGCCGCGCGCGGGTTCGCCGGGCGCGGTGAACACCGTCCCCTCGATAGTAGAGGTGCCCGTGACGAAGTTGAAGTCCATCTCGGTGATCGTGCCGTTTGCGACCGTCACATTCACCGATTTCCCGCGGGACACCCCTTCGGGCGTCTGTACGAACGGATTGAGATGCACGTTACCGTCCGGCAGTCCGCCGATGGTGTAGCGCCCCTGCGCGTCGGTCTGCACGCGCTCGTGCTGCCGGCCGGTCGAATAGTGCACGGTCTGCGCCGAGATCGGCCGGCCGTTCAGCGTCACGATGCCCGTGACCGTCGCGCCGCTGTCGAGCACGATGTCCGCGCGGTTCACCGCGCCCGCCGAAACGCGGATGTCGCGGCTGGTCGGCGCGAACCGCGCGTGGTGCACGTGTACGGTCACTGTACCCGGCGCGAGCGACGCCAGTTCATACGAGCCGTCCGCGCCGGATGTCGCGCGTTTTTCCCGCTCCCGGCTCCACTCGTCCTGCGGCATCGTCGCGACGAAGAGCTGCGCCGCGCTGACGGCCTGGCCGCCGCCGTCCAGCACGCGGCCGGTCAACGTCGCGCCGTTCTCGACGCGGATGATCACGTCCGAGATCGTCTCGCCGCCCTTGACCACGCCCACGGAATGGATCGCTTCCGCGAACCCGACCGGCCGCACTTCGACGCTGACCTGCCCCGCCTCGACTTCGCTCAGGCGGAACCGGCCCTCCACGTCGCGCACCATCACCCAGTCGTTGCGCACGTAAAACCGGTTCTGCTGGTCGGACACGATCCGCACGCGGAACTCGCTGACCGGATCGCCCGTGGCGCGGCTGACCACGCGGCCCTCGATCGCCGAGAGTCCTTGCAGAACAAAGTTGACGTTCGTCGCGCCCGCCTGCGCATGCGTGACCTCCGACGTCGAGTGCGCGCCGCTCGCGGCGAACAACGCGTGTTCACCTTCGACCAGCCCGCCGGCAGTGTACGTGCCGTCCGGATTCGTCTCGCAGTCCAGGTGCGTTGGCCCGAACACGCGCACCGTCGCGCGCACGACCGGCCGGCCCTGCGCATCGGTCACGCGGCCCGTGATGGTGAGGCCCTCCAACTCCGGGTACAGGATTTTCACGCCGGTGACGCGCTCGCCCTTGGCCACCTTCACCACGGTCGCGTTGTTCTGCGCGAACTCCCACGGCAAATCGCTGCAAATCAGCTTGTACTCGCCCGGCGCCAGGTTGTCGAACGTGATCGAGCCGTCGGCCGCGGTGCTCTCGATCGGACTGCCCCGGTTGATCTGGGTCTCGCTGCGCGCATGCATCTGTACGCCCGCCTTCGGGCGATTGAGCTTGTCCACGAGCTTGCCCGAGATGCTCGCCGCGCCGCTCATCACCAGTCGCACGCCCGTGACATGGACTTCCTCGATCTTCACCATGCCCTTTTCCGGCTCGGCGCCGACCAATGCGTACCCCGCCTTGCCCGCGTCCACATACACCGTGTCGCCGGTCTTGAATCCCGCAACGACGAACGCCCCGCGCGCGTCGCTGCGCGAGTAGTCGGACGTGTTGTATTGGTCGGATTGCGCGTTGACCGACGCCTGCTCGACGGGTTTCCCCGACTCGTCCACGACGACGCCGGAGATCGTCAGGCCGCGGGACAATCCGAAATCAATGCCGTGGGTCTCGGAGCCGATCGAGGCTGACGACATCTTCGTCGAGTCCTCTTCGCGCCACGAGTACGGGTAGCCTTCGACTTTCTCGAGCCGGAGCGCATACGACCCGTCCTTGAGTCCCTTCAGCGTGTACACGCCGTCCCCGCCGGTCGTGACGGGTTTCATGGATGCGCCTTGATCCGCCCGCGAAATCGAGATGCGCGCGCCCGCGATGCCCTGGCCCGTGTCCTCGTCGAACACGCGGCCAGACAATTTGCCGCCGGGACCGACCTGCACCGTGAGGTCGTCGGTGGACCCCGCATCGGCCACGCGAAACTGCGCGGTCGCCGGCACGACGACCATTTCGCCGTCGATCAGTTCGAGCCGGTGCGTGCCCGCAGGCACGTTGTTCAGGAAAAACCAGCCTTCCGCGTCGGAGTGCCCGAGGATGCGCTCGATCGCGAGTTCGGACTCGACCGAGACCGTCTTGTCCGGGATCGGATCGCCGGACTGGTAATGGACGAGTTGCCCGACCACGACGCCGCCGGCCTTCAGCATGAACTCGACACCCTGCACGCCGGCCTGAATGTAATCGCTCAGGAACGTCGCGTACCCGTCGGCCTTCACCGCCAGCCGGTAACCCAGCTCGCCGTTCAGCGACAGCCGCAGGTGCTCCATCGTGAACGAGCCGTCCGCCGCCGTCACCACCTGCGACGACAGCACGCGGTCGCGCGTGCCGAATCGTTTCTGCCCGCCGATGTCCCACGCCGCAGTGAATACATGTGCACCCTCGACCGGCTGGCGCGACTCGTTCACGACGCGGCCCGTAATCGTCCCGCCGGGCACCATGCGCAGCGTGTGTTCGCGCTCGCGGCGGTCGAGGGTCAGCTCGCCGCTCGACTGGATCGTGAACCCCGGAGCGGTCGCGTAAATCGAGTAGCGGCCCAGCGGCAGCGACGTGAATTCAAACTTCTTGTCCGCGTCAGGTTCGGCCGCCGCGATCAGCGTGTCGTCGTACTCGACAATCTTCGCCTCCATGTCGATCCGGTGCAGCGAGACGACCGTCCCCGGCGGCAGCGCATCCTGCCCCGTCGCCTCGACCGTGCCGAACACGCGGCCATTGCCCGGCCCCGCACCCGCCGGCGTCCTCGGCGCGAACGCGGCGGCCGCGGCGGACGTGACAGCCGTTGGCGCGACCAACGCGGAAGTTTCATCAGCCGCATCCGATTCCGGCGACAGTTCCGCGGCCGGAGTGGCGACTGGCGCAGCGACCTCCCCGAGCGGCACAACCTGCCGTCCACCCGCCACGAAGAACCACGCCGCCCCGGCAAGCACGACCACGGCGATTCCCACGCCCAACACCCGCCGGTCCATGCCGCCACCCTCCCAATCCGCCGTACCGCTACATCATGGCTGGACTATATCGTATCGATCACCATCACAACGCCAGACGCACCTCGATTTCTCCAGTCCCAGCCACTTCGATTCGAGTCGCGCTCAATTGCGCCGTCCGATTCAGTTCCACGGGTACGTGAAGCGTCGCGGGGTCGTGTGCCGTGATGACCACCCAATACTCACCGGGGTCCACATTCGGAATGATCGCGGTTCGGCCGGAAATCGGCACGGCGCGCAGGACCGGAAGGATTCGACTGCTCGCGACGCTCGGGACGACCGCGTCCACGGTAAGCTCATGCTGATTCGCATGGCCATACACGAGCGAAACGCGAACGTCGCTGTTTCCCGGTCGAATCGCGCCTGAGAGCGTGACACGAAGCGCGGCGCCGCCAAACAGGTCGAAGTCGTGTCGGATGCGATCGCGATCACCCACCTCGACCTGTACCTGTTTCTGCCCGAGCCGGGACGAGAAAACATTCAGCAAGATGACACCGCGCGGCACACCCTCGATTCGATAAAACCCGTTTGAGTCGGTTTCCTCGGTGAAACTCCGGCTGTCCGCCGGTCCTCCCTCGATGCGCGCGTACACGTTCACGCCCGCCCCTACAGGTACGCTGGGCGCGGAGAACACCGTGCCCTCGATCACCGACTGGCCCGTGGTGAAATCGAAGTCCACCTGAGTCACGCTGCCGTCTGAAACGAGCGCGTCCGTCTCCGATCGCGCGTGGAACCCGTCCACGTTGACTTGCGCGCTGATCTTGGCCTCGCCGTCGGGCAGCTTGTCGAAATGGTAGACACCATCTGTTCCTGTACGGGATGGACCGATCGAATCGTCGTTCAGTTGGAGCCACACTTCTTGCCCCGCTTGCGGCCGGCCATTGAGCCGCACGACGCCCTCGACTACGCCGCCGCCGAGCAGGACAATTTCGATCCGGTTCACCGCGCCTGCCCGGACGTTCGTTTCCACAAACTTGTCCGCATTAAGTGGATGTTCGACGACAAGGGCGACGGGTCCGGGCGTCAACGAGCCGAGCCGGAATGAGCCATCGGCCGCGGTCACTGCCGACGTTTCGTCGCCCCTTCGACGACCTGAAGATTCAACTTGGTATACCTTCGCACCGAGAATCCCGTTGCTCTCTCTATCAACCACTCGGCCCTCGAGGACTGCGCCTTCGTCCATGCGAATCACCACGTCGCTTAGCGTCCGCCCCTCATTGACGGGCGCGATGGACAAGGAGGCATCGGCATAACCCTCGGCGCGCACGTCAATTCGGTTGGTACCTTCGACGATGTTCGTAAGCGTGAAGGCGCCTGCTTCATCGAGTAAATTTACGAACCCGGATCTCCTGTTTGTCCGCTCATCTATGGTGGCCGAACGAATCGCAAACTCGCGGACAGGTGCGCCGCTTCGACGGTCGACCACACGGCCTTCGATCGTCATCGCGAGTTTCACGACAAAGTTCACGTTGGTGTCGCCCGCGTTCGCCCGAACCGGACCGACGAGGGTCCCCTCGCGCGTCTGCATCACCACGTCGTACTCGCCTTCTTCAAGCCCTGTGATGGAATAGAAACCGTCTTCGCCTGGTCGCGCCGACTGCAACGTCCCGTTGACGATCGCGGCTACCTCTGCCGCGTCGAAGGGTTCCCCATTCGATCGAGTCACGCGTCCGGAAATGGAGTACTTGCCGGGGGAACGTTCGGGCATTTCAAAGCACAATCCAGAACGGTGTTCGCCTTCGGTCACGGTAAACCGATTGAGATGACGCCCGCTATCGTCCCACTGTCCTTCCGACCGCTCAAAATCAATGTAGTACTCACCGGCCGAAAGCTGACCGATCGAGATCGCACCGTCCTCCTTCGATTCGACGCTGTGTCCGTAAAACGACCCACCATCGACCGCTCGCGCGCCGGCGCGGACTCCGGCCACAGCGTTCCCCTCGGAGTCGACCACGATTCCCGACACGCGCGCTTCCGGTCCCAAGACGAGTCGGACACCGGAAACGGGTTCATCCCCAACGCGCACGAGTCCGTCCTGGGATTCCATCGCTCTAAACGCATGACCGCGAGCGTTCGCAGTGAGCCGTACCTGCTGGTGCACGCCGAATCCGGCGAGCGTGAATGAACCATCCGAGCCGGTTCGCGCATCATCGTACGCACCATCGCCTTCCGCGTAACCCGTGACGCCGGCGTTCGCGATGGGTCGACCCTCGATATCGACGACATGCCCCGCAATCGTCAAACCGCGCGTCAAGGCGAAATCGACTCCATCGACTTCGCCCCCTAGAACGGCGGTCACCAACTTCCGGTTATCAATTCTTCTCCGATCTGGATATCCTTCCGGCGTCTCGTATGAGATTCGGTACGCGTCATCCGTCAACGCGCCGAACGTGAACGCCCCCGACTCATCAGTGATCGACGAAGTAACCCCACCGCCCGCGCCACCTCCGGCTCGCACGGTCACGCCCGCGATCCCGCGTCCAGTATCCGCATCGTAGACTCTTCCGGAGATGCGCGCGGGCGGAATCGCGATGAGGATGAGTTCCGGATCGGGATCGTCCGAGGTGACCGCGAAACGCATCGTCTCGCGTGTCAATACGAGCCCTGGGTCGTCCAGCGATGCCTCATAGGATCCTGTCGGGATTTCGCGAAAGAAGAAATAGCCGCCCTCGTCGGTCGTCGCTTCAATCGGTTCGGTCGCGTCCTCTACCCTCACGTTAATCCGCGTGTCCGCGATTGGCTCACCGCCGTCCGCGCGTATCAGGATACCGCTCACGACGCCTGCACCGGGTCCGATATCGACGGCCCCGACAGCGGCTGGTGATTCCGCGAGCGGCGCGTTCGATGGCAGATCCCCGCGAACGCCTTCGGCAGGCGCCATGCTGCGAGTGGCAGGATCTGCCGGTGACTCCCGATCGAGGAGGTTCGACCGAACGAAGAAGTAACCGGCAGCAGCCAAAACGAGGGCGCCGATGATGCCGGCGGCACGTCTGCTCGGATGCATTCCGTCACCTCACTGCACAGGCCGGACGCGGCGGCGCAAGCCCTCATGGGCTGTCGCGGAACATCGGCCCTCGCCACTAATCTATAACGGCTGACGACTCCCGTCAACGATCGAGATCCGGCATCGAGAGGACGGCCCGGTGAGTGAACGCTCGGTCTCTGGGACGGTCGCACTCCCCCTCGACCGTCATGCGTAGGGGCCGCCCTGCGTAGCGCCGGCGTCTCGCCGGCAAAAGATGGCCCGAAACGCGCGCGCAACCATCGGCCTGCATGCAACGGTGATCTTCTCCGAATGCGATCTGCCGGTCTGCAGCCGGGACGGCGGCACTACGATCGTCCCTGGCGGCGCGACTTCTGGGTCTTCCGGGCGGCATTGCGCTCCACGGCGTAATGCAGCCGCACGACGCCGTCGGAGAATTTGCGGGTGGCGAGGAGTTTAAGAGGAGTTGTGAGATGACGCGGCGCGATGAGCGGGATGCCTTCGCCGATGAACACCGGGATTACGTGGATCTGGAACTCGTCGATCTCTCCCGCGTCGAGGAACGCGCCGATGATCTCGCCCCCGCCCATCATCCAGATGTTCTTGCCGCGTTGCGCGCGCAGGCGCTTCACGAACGGTTTGATGGCTTCGTTGACGACCACAATCGATTTGGCCGGCGACTTCCGTGTGCGCCGCGAAAACACATAATGACGCACGCTGTCGCCGAACATTTGCACGCCGCCGAGCTTCATCCCGAGGTCAAACGTCTTGCGGCCGTAGAGAATCGTGTCGATCGACCGCGCGAACGCCGGCAGGCCGTAGTCGCCCTTCACCCGCGGCCGGTCCAGCCAGTCGATCCCGCCATCCCGGCGCGCGATGAAGCCGTCCGCGCTGGTCGCAATGTTCACGATGATCTTGCGCATGCCGCCGCTCCTGTCGATCGGTCACCCGCGAACACGATATGCTCCGCGCTCA